>CAJOGH010000182.1 GCA_905233865.1 uncultured Atopobiaceae bacterium | reverse complement strand
GAGGAAGGCGGAAAGGGGACTGGAGAGGTAGTAGGCCACAAGCGCCAGCATGTTGCCGCCGTAGCCCGAGGCCATGCTGTACAGGACGGAGCCCTCGCCGTGCAACACGCGCGCGAGCCACCCAAAGAGACCCACATACTGCAGGTCCATGTCGGCCGTGCACACGCTCGTCTGCCCAAACGGGAAGATGCCGTCGGCGGCAAACGCCAGGCAGAGCGCGACCATGGGAAGCGCGAGCGCCAGCAGGTACTCCCAGAAGCGCGAGCGGCGCAGGACGGCGGCGGCGCTACTCATGGTCGGCCTCCCCACTCGCACGGACGATGCGGGGCGCGTCGGTCCCCTGCCCCTCAAGGGAGAGCTGCATAAGCGCGCTCTTCTCGATAGCGCGACCCTCGCTCTGATAGAAGGCGACAAAGCCCTCGAGCTGTGGGTTCAGACACTCGCTCGGGTCGGCCACGCCGCCGGGGTGAAACAGGAACTCAACGTCCATGCCAGCGCGACGGGCGCGCTCCACATAGGACGGGAAGGTGGCCAGGACGCGCTCGGCGCTCATCTGGCCCGAGAAGAGCACACCGCAGAACAGCGCCGACACCTGCGTGTAGTTGGGCAGGAGCCTGCGGTCGCGACGCCAGCACCAGTTGAGGATCATGTGCTTGATCCAGTTGATCGGCGAGATGCCAAAGAACACGCGTGGCGGCAGGAAGGGCCCCAGTGGCTCGGCGGGAACGCGCAGGTACTCAAGTGTACCCCCCGAGCGCTCGATGGCGTCCATCATGCCGCGGAACACCGCGGGGATAAGCTGGAAGTGCTGGTGGCCGTCAACGCGCAGGTGCTCACGAAAGCCCGGTACGGCAGACGCAAGGCGCTCGATCTGCGCGGACGTCTCGATGGCCACCTGACGGGCCAGCTCGTCGGCGCGGCCGGACATGGACATGCGGAACAGGTCGACGAAACTCCTGTTGAACATGCCGTCTTCGCCCACGAGCAGCGGAATCTGAGCGGGGTCGGCAGACGCCCTGCCCTCCACGAGGTTCAGGTGAAGCGCCACTCTAAAGCCCTCGGGCGCCTCGGCCAAAAGCCTTGCGCACTCCTCAAAGGCCGGGCTGGCCACGATGACGGAGGTGGAGTTGAGCATGCCCTCACGGGCACATGCGAGAATGGTGCGCGACTGCTCCGGCGTAATGCCAAAGTCGTCCGCGTGAATGATGACGTCCACAAGGAACCCTTCTGGCTCAAAACGCACCCGAGAACCGTGCGCGTTTTGCGCGAGCTGCTAGCTTCTTGACATATCTAGACTATGATAATGGCTATGTGAAAAGCACGCACAAAACGCGCACGTCACCATCACGGTATCAGCGCGCCAGAAAGGACGTTCGTCTCATATGGACCTCTCGGTCATCGTCCCCTGCTACAACGAGAGCGACAGCCTCCCCCACTTTCTCGAGGCTGCCGCGCGTGACTTCAACGCAAGCGGCCTGAGCGTCGAGCTCATCCTGGTCAACGACGGCTCGGCCGACAACACCCAGGACATCATCGACGACTTTGTCGCCTCGGGCGCCATGCCGCACGTCTGCTCGGTCAAGTTCTCGCGCAACTTTGGCAAGGAGGCCTCCATGCTCGCAGGCCTGCGCGAGTCGACGGGCGACGTGTGCTCCTTCATCGACGCCGACCTGCAGCAGCTCCCCTCGACCCTGCTGGAGATGTACGCGCGCCTCACAGCCGACGACACCTATGACGTGGTCTGCGCCTACCAGGAGGAGCGCAAGGGCGGCATGCGCGCCTGGCTCTCCGGGCGCTTCTACGGCGTGTTCAACCGCATGAGCTCCATCCAGCTGGAGCCCAACGCCAGCGACTTCCGCGTGTTCCGCCGCGTGGTTGCTGACTCGCTCCTGGCCATGCCCGAGTACCACCGCTTCACCAAGGGCCTGTTCTCATGGGTGGGCTTCGAGACACTGGCCGTTCCCTACACGCCCGAGCAGCGCGAGGGAGGCGAGAGCAAGTGGTCCGTGCGGTCGCTGCTCCGCTACGCGCTGGGCGGCATGGTGTCGTTTTCCACCGCGCCCCTGCGCCTTTCCATGGCCATCGGCTCCATCACGGCGCTCGTGGGCATGGCCTACCTCTTTGTGCTCCTCATCGACACGGTCGTGTTGCGCAACACCCCGTCGGGCTACCCCACGCTGTTGGCCGTCATGCTCATCCTGGGCGGCATGATCCTGCTGTCACTTGGCATCATCGGTCAGTACCTGGGTCGCATCTACATCGAGTCCAAGCGCCGTCCCATCTACATCGCCGCGAGCGTGGTCCGCGCCGACGACGGTCAGGTTCGCAAGCTCCCCCCACGGACCAACGAGGCGCACTTCTCCCAGACGCCCCTCTCCTAAGGTCGGCCGACAAGAGCCTACTTCCCGCGCTCCCTCTCAAGAAGCCTTTGGTAGCCTTCGCGCATGCGCATGGAGCACGACCCGTCACGGCCCTCGGCCGCGACGATGCCATGCTCGTCGCTCACGAGAAAGACCTCGTCATAGCGCGCGCGGCCCTCGGTAATCTCTGCCGCAAGGTCCTCACGGCGCTCGATTGGCATGCCAATCGTGCGCGCAAGGTCCTCCACGAGGCTCGCCGCGCCCGCGCTCCGCTCGCCGGCAGGTAGCCCCATGACGAGCGTCTCGCCGTCAATGGCACAGAGGACCTCTGGCGCCACGCCACAGACGAACGCCTCGTCGCGGGACGATATGGCCCGCTGGCACAGCTGGCTCAGGTGACGCTCGGTCAGGGGCTGGTAGTCCCCTACCGTCATGGCAGCCTTGCCGTCACAGTCGATGACGACCATGAG
>CAJOGH010000181.1 GCA_905233865.1 uncultured Atopobiaceae bacterium | reverse complement strand
ATGGCAGCGAGAACAATAACGGCAAGGTCACACAGTACCAGCACATTCAGCTCTTCGACCTCACGGCCATGTTCGGCGCAGGGTCCGAGCCGAGCACCGTCGCCGAATTCGAAGCGCTCTACCCGCTGCCGTACTACGCCTACGACGCGGGGAGCCTGCTGCCCGTGCAGATGGTGGGCATCGAGAGCACGGGGTTCAACATCTGGGACGAGCAGTGGGAGCAGGGCAGCATCAGCCCGTCAAGCGGAGCCGACGTGGCAAGCACTACCGCAATCCGCTCGAAGAACATGATTCCGGTCCAAGGCGGCACGAGATATTGCATCTCGACTGGCGCGGCAATCAACTGGCACATGGTCGCATACGACGAAAACGGAACGTTCATAAGGTATGTTCTGTGGGGCGGCTCCATGCAGAAGAAAACGTCATTTACCACGCCGGACAACGCGGCATACATCCGCTTCTCGACAACTGGCAGCGCCTACGGCGGCACCTATAACCATGATATCTGCATCAACGTCTACGACTCCCTTCGTAACGGCGAGTACGTCCCGTACTGGCACCAGACGCGCCCCATCCCCGCTGGCACCCTGCGCGGCGCGGGAACGGTGTACGACGAGCTAACCGCGACCGAGGCGATTACGCGGGTTGGCGTGGTGGACCTTGGGACGCTGACGTGGGCGTATGACAGCTCCTATGCGACCCTGTTATTCCATGCCCCGCTCACAGGACTCAACATGGCCGCGAACAGCGAGGACATGAAGTCTGCGCTCTACACGGCAAAGAACGGATTCTGGGGTTCTGCTGGCAACGACATGTGCATTGCATCTGGCGGCACGTTCCTGAACGTGTCGAACTCCGCCTACACCGATGCCGCCGCCTTCAAGACGGCTATGAGCGGTGTCTACCTCTTCTACGCTCTCGCCACTCCCACCGTCACCCCCATCGACCCGCCCCTGAACCTCACCTACCGCACCGAGCAGGGCGGCACCGAGCGCGTCATGGTGCCTACGGGCGAGAACAGCGCACCGCCCATCATCGTGGCGGCACAGGGTTACACGGCTGAGTCCCTGCGAGACGCAGCGCTTTCGGCCATCGCTCCCGTGGAGAACGGGCTGGCGAGCACCAACTACGGCGTGGGCAGCTACCTCGTCCACGGCGGGCAGCTATGCAAGGTCACCACGGCCATCGCCACGGGCGAAGCAATCACCATCGGCACGAACGTCACGGCCACAACGGTCATGGCGGAAATCCTCAGCCTTGTGCAGTAAGGAGTAAATCATGGCAGTTCCCACCATCTACCTCGTCACGGACTTCAAGACCGTCCCCGACAGCGCCACGGGCGGCTACGCCTGCCTGACCAACACCACGCAGCACCAGTCCCGCAACGGCGCGGAGGAGCGCTACCACACCGCCCTCGCCGCAGCCGCACGCGGCACGAACCCTGTCATGGGCGCGATGATGTACACCAGCGACGGCTTTGTGCTCGCGTCCGAGCACTACGAGCACGAGCCGCAGCCCGAGCCTGAGCAGGAGTAGCAGACACCGGCACGGCATCACGACGGCCCATCCTTCGCAGGTCGCGCGGGAGGGGCCGTCGCCGCATGGAGCGCGACCGGAAAGCGGGGGACAGCCATGCCTCCATACATCCATCACGTCATATCGCCGGTCACCGACCCAAAGGCGCAGACGGCAATCTTTACAGTGCTCACCCTCATCGCGCTGGACCTCATCGTGGGCATCGTCGGCGCGATAGCGACCCACACCTTCAGCAGCGAGAAGATGAGGGCCGGGCTGCTGCACAAGTTCATGGAGCTGTCCGCGATGGCGCTGGGCGCGATACTCGACGGGGCGCTCGTGGGAGGGTTCGACCTCGCCACGCAGCCCCTGCTCATAGCGACATGCGTCTACATCGGCATCATGGAGACGGGGAGCGTCCTCGAGCTAATCAAGAAGTACGACCCCGATGCCGAGGGTCTGGTGGGCTGGATCACAAGCTTCGTCAAGCCCAAGGAGGGGTGACGCATGACGATAGTCTCGAATTGCTCGGGCACCGAGTACGGAGGGGCCACGGGCGGCGCTGCTGGCGACCAGACGGGCGGGGAGGTCGTAGTCCGTCCGTGGTACGACTTCGGCCAGAACGCCGTGTACCGATACCCCGAGCCGCAGGTGCGGGCGCTGATGGCGAAGCTGGCGACCGAGACGGCGCAGAACGACCACGTGGGCTACGACCAGAACGGGCGCTTGTCCTTCCGTGACGCGCTGCGCCGCGTCAACTACGACCCCACGGCCATCAAGACCAACTGCGAGACGGACTGCTCGGCATGCACCAGCGCCCTCATCGAAGCGGTGGGGGCGCTGCTCGGCATCCAGAAGCTGTACGACTTCGACAGCACGCTCAGCACGCGCGAGATGGACGGACCGCTGCAAGCCGCGGGGTTCCAGAAGCTGACGGGCAGCAAGTACACCGACACGGGGGACTACCTGCTCGCGGGCGATATCTCGCTCGACCCCGGACACCACGTCAACATCGCCGTCACGGACGGCAGCAAGTCGGGCGGCAGCGGAGGGGGAGAGTGGTTCGCCGTGACGCAGACCATAACGTTCAAGAGCAAGAGCCGCGTCCACGTGGCACCGAAGGTCAAGAGCGCATACACGTACACCTACAAGCCGGGCGAGATGCTGACCATCGACGGCCTGCTCATCGCCGAGGGATACACGTGGGGCACGTACCTGGGCGCGTCCAGCGGCGAGCGGCGCTACATCATACTCGGCACGGCAGAGAGGGTGGTCAAATGAGCGCAAGACGTGCGACCCCGCGCAGACCGAAGAAGCTGCCCGTCACGTGGATGGTT
>CAJOGH010000180.1 GCA_905233865.1 uncultured Atopobiaceae bacterium | reverse complement strand
CCCGACGGCGAGGTCTGAACGAGCAACACTGTAGCTCCATGTTTTGGGAAATTTTCGTTGTGACGCTACCCATACGCCAAAAACTGCGTTATACTATCTCCTGCATTACGGAGAGCTGACCGAGAGGCCGAAGGTGCTCGCCTGCTAAGCGAGTATGGCAGTGATGCCATCTGGGGTTCGAATCCCCAGCTCTCCGCCAGATTATTCAACGCCCCTATGGGGCGTTTTTTTGTTTACCTCTATTGGACCACTGCTTACGGCGTCCGACTCGGTGCAGACGGGATTTGCCGGAATTGTCTGCTGCGCAGGGCCGTTTGGGTTGCGTTTGCTGGATTTCGCAGCCATACGGACGCTGTTTGCCGGGATCAGCCACCTCGTCCTCGCATGCTTCCGCCTCCCTAGCTGGTCGTGGCGATCGTGAGGCTTGTTGGGACCTTCTTTTGGCTACCATCGCGTCTTGCACGTTGTTGGGAGGTCGGGAATAACATACATTGGGTTACTGAAAAACACGCACCAGCTGGGAGTATATGATATGCAACTAATCGACTGTATGGTGTGTAGAATACATACCATACAGTCGAAACATAAAAAACTGCAATACACCAGTTGGGAATGGCGTTACAGTTACCCAATGTATGTTATTCCCGAACGTCTTGATCGACGTATAAGGTATCGAAACAAGCTTTCGGCTTCGCCGAGGCTCTGATGTGGGGCATCATGAATCCGGCGCAGTCCGCGACCAGCAAATTCAACCCACACGTTCGACAAACCCCCAACCTTTAGTATATTTTCACATGCTTTGCGAGGTGTCTGATGCTTTCGCGTTTGCCAAGGGCGGTTCTATCGAAATCTCGTTTGGTGAGGACGGATCGTACGGAATTCCACTTGACAAGACACGTTCTGCTGAAATACCGTCTGGCGAGTCCCGATCTGGCGGAATACGAGCAGAATGTAGTCTACCGCACTGGTCAGCTCGAGAAAACAGTCCCTGTACATCAAATATGAAGAAATAATGAATAGCTTGACGGATAAAGGTTAAACAGGGATACTACTTCTTGCACGCGCTGTTAGCTCAGCTGGATAGAGCGCATGACTACGAATCATGAGGTCGGGGGTTCGAATCCCTCACGGCGCACCAGAATTTCCGCAGGTCAGAGCCATATGCCCTGGCCTGTTTTCTTTTGGTCAACCTTTGGGTCAACCTCAATCGTCCCTCGAGAAAACAGCATTCCTCCACAAGAGAAGCTCGCCCGAAAAGGTTGACCGGCAGGGGCCGTCACATCAAGTGCCACAGGCCCAGGTATACACCCCGCAACAAACGGGTACATAACGATGGTAACCAACCTTCATGGCGGTGGGTGCGCGACGTGCGGAGGCCTAGGCCTGAGCAGAGAAAAGCCCGCTAAGCGCGCGGTATCCCAGACCCACCAGGCAAGCCGGGCCGAAAAACGAGTACGAAAGCCTCCCGGACACCTAGGGAGAGCTATGCCGATTTTCTCGGCAGCCTCCCGTGTGTCCCGGAGACATACCATGCGCACCACACAGGAAAACGGCACGACCAAGCATCTCTCGTCCGGCACCGACAAGACCGCCGCCCAGCAGTACGACGGACTCCGACGCGGAAAGCTCTTCTACACCATCAAGGAGGTCGTAGCGACAGGCCTCTGCTCGCGCCAGACACTGTGGCGCCTCATGAAGAGTGGCGAGCTGGGCTACGTCAAGATCGGCACGCGTGTGCTTATCCCACGCGATGAGCTGCTGGGCTTCGTACGCAACCACTACCACAAGGCTGTAGACTGAAGCGGCGCCGCGGCAGCTGGGATGTCGTTTGCGCCTACTTCGACAACGAGGGCAAGAAGGCGGAGAAGTTCAGGCGGTCGATAGAGGACGGGGACAGGACGCCTCCGCTTGCCGATTCCATCGCAGCAACGCGGCCATAGCACGGCTCGCTGAGCCTGGCGCTCGGACACGCACGTCGCTGGCGAGGGTTCCCCGGAACCAAATCGACCGAAAATTCCCGTTTTGGTCCGACGACCACCGCGGAAGAACAGGATCGTATCTGTTCGAACCGTCCGAAAGGAAGGTGGTCGCATGCCAAATGCGATCAATCAACAACCCGTCGGTGGACGGCCTGGAAGCGTGCCCAGCGAGCAACCAGAACCAAGCGTCGCACTCGCGTCACCGACGACCCCATCATGGCTGGGGACCCTGCTGGGAGACAAGCCCTGCTGCTGCGTGTCAGATCCCGAGAGCAAGGCGCCGATGGCCGTGCGCAAGCTTCGCGAGAGGAGCCTGGGGTACGCCAGCCCGCTGCGCCCCGGCGACTATGCGACGCTCGCCGAGGTGGCCAGCCTCGACCTTGGCTGGCTCGAGGAGAGGGACTCGCGCTGGCGCAACGTCTGCGTGCGCCTGGACGACACCCTCGGCTTTGCCGTCTTCGACGTTGGGCCGACGGCAGATGAGGAGGTGAAGAACCTCGCCGCGTGCTGCGATGAGGCCATAGCCACGGAGGGGTCGCTCTCCGGGTCAGGACTGCACGTGGCGATCCCAACCGACGTGGTCACGAGGCTCGAGCTGGAGTGGCCCAACGCCGCGGGAAAGTCAGTGTGGAAGTCGCAAGACGGTACCTACGAACTGCTGATTCGCCACCACAACGTGACGATGACCGGAATCGGCGCTGGGAGGCCCGGGGCAGCGAGCTCCATCCTGCCCCTCCTGAACGAGCTCGCAGCAACACAGGGACGCTCGGTGAAGCGTGGCAGCGCCGGCGCTGTGGACGCGTCGGAGGTCGAGGGCTCGGACGCCATATCCGAGCTCGCGCAAAGGGAAATGGCGGACTTCACCGCACCGCTGTCCGCGTAT
>CAJOGH010000179.1 GCA_905233865.1 uncultured Atopobiaceae bacterium | reverse complement strand
CGTTGCCGTCCGACCCCTCGCGTGCGGCAAGCGCCGCCACGTCCACACGGCGCACGGTGGCGGGGATGCCATAGCTCGCGGCCAGCTCGCGCACGAACGCCTCGTCGGCGTCGGCGTCGTCCCCGCGCAGCTGATGATTCACGTGAAGCACGTGCAGACGCTCGCGGGCGATGCGGGCGCGGCCGTTGCCGTCGTCTATGTCCAGCTCCGCGGTAGCGGCAAGCAGGAGCAGCGCCGTCGAGTCGGCGCCGCCAGAGACCATGAGGACCACCGGCGCGCGGCCCTCGGCCGACGTGCGCGCGCTGGGACGCTCAAAGCGCCGGCGGGTGGCGTACTTGTTTGCAACCGTTGTCATGGATCTCCCTGCAGTCGAATGCCTGCCATGGTAGCGCAGGCGTGTGTCGGCGGTGTTGCCGCGCCTTTCCCGTCCACCCCTTTTGCTAGCATGGCAGCGCAGCACGACGAGACAAGGACAGACATGACGCCACAGCTTCACCTTTCCATCCTGGCCAGCGGCTCTGCTGGCAACGCCTGCGTGGTCGAGGGGCCGCAGGGGTCCATCCTGGTGGACTGCGGCATCAGTCGCAAGCAGCTCATGCTCCGCGCAAAGGAGATCGGCTGCGACCTGGACCGTGTGCGAGCCGTCCTGCTCACGCACGAGCACACCGACCACACGGCGGGCCTGAGCGTGTTTGCCAACCGCTTTGACGGGCCCATCATGGCCACGGCGGGCACCTCGGCCGCGCGCCCCTGGATGCGCGAAATCTCCTTTGAGCTCGTGGACGACGTCGACGACTTTGAGGTCGCGGGCATCCGCGTGCGGACGTTCCCCACCTCACACGACGTGGCCGACCCCATGGGCTTCCGCTTTGACGTGGAGCGACGACGACCGTGACGCGCTGGGCTACTGCACCGACACCGGCCAGTTGGGCGACCGTGCCATGGAGCTGTTGCACGGCTGCAGGATCCTGGCGCTCGAGTCCAACCACGACGTGCGCATGCTGCGCGAGGGTCCCTACCCCGGCTACCTCAAGGCGCGCGTGGGAGGAGACACCGGGCACCTGTCCAACGACCAGGCGGCCGAGGCGCTGCCGAGCCTGGTCACTCAGGACACCGAGACGATCGTGGCCATGCATCTGAGCGAGAAGAACAACACGCCGTCAACCTGCATTCGCACGCTTGCGGCTGCACTGGGGGCCGAGCAGGCCAACAGCACCTTCACAGAAGCAAGGACGCCGGACGGCCACCTGACGGTGGTCCCGGCGTCCCAGACCATTCCTATGGCCATCTACTAGCGCGCCCGGCGCGCCAAACCTGTCCCCAGTATCATTTTGAGAATGGGGACTGTCCCCTTTATCATTTTGAGAATGGGGACTGTCCCCTTTATCACTTTATCACTACTCGTCGGACTTCTTGCCCAGCTTGGCCTTGACGAGGCCGACGACGGTGGGCACGAGGCTGACCGCGACGATGGCGATGATCAGCAGCTCAAAGTGCTCCTGCACAAAGGGGATGCCACCAAAGAAGTAGCCCAGAAGGATGAACAGGCTCGACCAGGTGACGCCACCAAGGATGTTAAAGACCACGAAGGAGTGCCACTTCATTCCGCCAGCGCCCGCGAGAAACGGGACGAAGGTGCGGATGAAGGGGAAGAAGCGACCCAGGAAGATGGCCAGCTTGCCCCACTTGTCCAGGAACTTCTCTGACTTCTCAATACGCTCGGGCGTCATGGCCTTGACCTTGCCGGAGCGGATGATCTTGTCGCCCAGGAAGTGGCCGATGAAGAAGTTGCACTGGTCGCCCAGGATGGCGGCCGCCCAGGCAACGCCCAGGAGCACGAAGATGTTAAAGCCGCCGCCGTGGGCAAAGAAGCCCGAGGCAAACAGCAGGGAGTCACCGGGGAGGAACGGGAAGAAGACCACGCCGGTCTCGATGAAGATGATCAGGAACACGAAGCCGTAGGCCGCGACGGGACCCATGGCAATGGCGCCGGCAATGGCCGCGCGGGGATCGCGCAGAAGCTCGCCAATGAAAGAGATAAAGCCCATGTACATACCTCTCGTGCGGGGTATAGATAGCAAAAGAGAGTGTGCCGGACGGGAACGGGCGCCCGCCAGAGGCTCCTTATGGCTGCTGCCTCCCGGCCCTGACCAGGTTCGGAACATGGCGTCGCCCGAACCCGTCAGGCACACTCCGCAGGTATTGTAGGTCACGCGCCAACAGCGCCGCGCACTCTCACGATATGCCCACAAGGGCACCGGCTAGACGAAGAGGTCCTCGAACTGGTAGTTGACGCAATCCACGTAGCCGCGGTTGGTCAGGCGCCGCTCCGGGATGCATGCCAGGGAGATAAGAGCCATCGTCATGAACGGCGACGGCATCCTGCAGCCCATGGTGCGCCACGCGCGCTGCATGCGCTCGACCTTGTTGGCCACGGTTTCCACGTCGGCATCGCTCATGATGCCGCCCACCGGCAGCTCGACCTTGGCCAGCACGCGGCCCTCGTGCACGGCCACCTCGCCGCCACCGCAGGCAATGAGCTCGTTGGCCGCCTGTGCCATGTCCTCGTTGGAGCGCCCCACCACGATGAGGTTGTGCGCGTCGTGGGCCACGGTCTGCGCCACGGTGCCGCGGATCTTGAAGCCCTGCACGAAGCCCACGCCAAAGCTGGGCTTGTCGTGATGGCGGTCAAAGACGAACACCTTGAGGACGTCGTTGTCCACGTCGGCCTGAACAAGACCGTCCACCACGGGCAGGTCAACCTCGACCGCCTCGGCAATCGTCGAGCCAGCCGACATGCGGATGGCACGCACGCGCACGGTATCTCCGCAGCCCTCGGGTGCGGGCACGTCAAAGGTCTGGGGCGTGACGTCCATGCCCAGGCGCATCGTGTGGGTCATCCAGTCGGGCCACTCGAACGGCGGGCAGTCAAAGGTGGGCACGCCATAGGACGCGACCTCCTCGCCGTCGATGAACACGCGCTGGACCTCAAAGTCCACGAGGTCCTCCAGCAGCACGATGTCGGCGCACTTGCCCGGCGTGAGGGAGCCGAGCTCCGCCTGCATCTGGAAGTTGGTGGCCGTGTTGATGGTGACCATCTCAATGGCCTCGAGCGGGTCGATACCAAGGCCGACCGCCATGCGCAGGATGCGGTCCAGGTGCCCCTCGTCGGTGATCGTGTTGGGGTGTAGGTCGTCGGAGACCAGGTTGACATAGCGCGACGACACGACGCTGTCCGTGAGCGCGTGCGAGAGCTGCTGCAGGTCCTGCCAGGCGCTGCCCTCCCTGAGCTGGGCGTACATACCCAGGCGCACGCGGGCCAGGATCTGCTCGGGCGTGGTGGACTCGTGGCATGACGTCACGCCACTCGCGATATAGGCGTTGAGCTTGCGGTCGCAGTCCTGGTCGGGAAAGTGTCCCGTGACGCTCCTCCCCGCCGCCAGAGTGGCAGCCACCTCAGCCGTCGCGTTCTTGTCACCCGCGAAGAAGCGGTCCACCTCGTCTGCCGGGAACGCAGACTTTTTACTTGGCTCTCACCCCTCTCCTTTGCTCTACATACTTTTCGTTCAATGCAGAATTTTCAAGAAAAATAATAGTTTGTCAAAAGTTGTCAAACTCTTTGTTTATATTTGCACGTTAAACTTTTGATATGACAAGTATTTATCGTATATTTGAAGCAAGCAAGAAAAAAGGCGAAGATTTTGTCCCCGCCTTACATGTTTTCACAACGGAATAATCCTTATTG
>CAJOGH010000178.1 GCA_905233865.1 uncultured Atopobiaceae bacterium | reverse complement strand
CTGACGTCCTCGCCCTCGCGCCAGCCGTTCACACACACGCGCCCGTCGCGCGCGGCGACGTCGGCCACCGCGAGATCGCCAAAGCGCGCGGCCGCCTGGCGGGCAAAGTCAGGGTCGCGCACGAGCGCCGTGCCAATCGCGATGCGCTTGCACCCCATGGCCGCCAGCTCCTCCATGCGGGCCAGGTCGCGCACGCCGCCGCCCACATCGACCGAGATCTCTCCCAGCTCGCAGATACCGCGGATGGCCGCATCGTTGGCGGCGCGCGCCTCGTCGTCCTCCTCGAACGTCGCTGACAGGTCCACCACGTGAACCCAGCGCGCGCCGGCGGCGGCAAACTCGCGCGCCACGGCAACGGGGTCGTCCGAGTAGACCTTCATGCGCTGGCGGTCGCCGCGCTCCAGGCGCACGACCTTGCCGCCCACGAGGTCAATGGCAGGAAAGAGTATCATGCGGCCCCCTTGACCATATCAATGAACCCCTTGAGGATGAGCTCTCCCACGCCTGAGCTCTTCTCGGGATGAAACTGCAGGCCGACGATGTTGTCAGACCAGACGCCCGAGGCAAAGCCGCGCGTGTAGAGCGAGCGCGTCGCGACGATGGCGGGATCGACGTCGTCGGCGAGCGCGTAGGAGTGCGTGTAGTACACGTTGGCACCGTCGTCCACGTGCGCAAAGAGCGGGCACGCGCGCCCGTGGTCGGTGAGCATCAGCTGGTCCCAGCCCATGTGCGGGACCTTGAGGCGGGTCGACTCGAGCCGCGTGACGGAGCCCGCCAGCACGCCCAGGCCCGGGCAGGGGGCATCGGTCGCGCCCTCGTGGCCGTGCTCAAAGAGCAGATGAAGCCCCAGGCAGATGCCCAGCATGGGCTTGCCCTCCCCCATCTGGTCGACAAGAGCCTCCGCCTGCCCGCTCTCACGCATGAAAGCCATCGCGTCGGCAAAGGCGCCCACGCCGGGCAGGACGATCGCGTCGGCTGAGGCAAGCGCGTCGGGGTCGTCGGTGACCGTTGCCGTGGCGCCTGCGCGCTCGAGGCCGCGGGCCACGCTGGAGAGGTTGCCCTTGTGGTAGTCGACGACGGCGATGCGGGGGCCAGCCATTACAGCACGCCCTTGGTGGAGGGCACGCCAGCCACGCGCGGGTCGTCCTCGCACGCCTGGCGCAGGGCGCGGGCGACGGCCTTGAAGCAGGCCTCGATGATGTGGTGCGCGTTGGTGCCGCACAGGAGGCGCACGTGCAGGGTGATGCCGGCGTTGCGCGCAAAGCCCGCAAAGAACTCCTGCGCCAGCTCGGTGTCAAAGGTGCCAACCTTTGCGGGGGCGATCTCCACGTCCCAGTACAGCTGGCCGCGGCCAGATATGTCAATGGATGCCTGGACGAGCGCCTCGTCCAGGGGCACGGTGGCGTCGCCAAAGCGGCGGATGCCCGCGCGGTCGCCCAGCGCCCTCGCGATGGCGGAGCCCAGCGCGATGCCCGTGTCCTCGACCGTGTGGTGGTCGTCCACGTTCGTGTCGCCCGTGACGCTCACCTCGCCGTCCAGCAGGGCGTGGCGGAACAGCGCGTCGAGCATGTGGTCAAAGAAGCCCACGTTCGTGTCAATCGAGGAGCTGCCCTGCCCGTCGAGGTTAAGGGCAATCTGCACGGAGGTCTCGGCGGTGGTGCGGTCAACGTGTGCGGTGCGGCTCATGGCTACTCCTTTACAAGCTGGGACAGGGCCTTGATGACGGCGGCGTTCTCGCCCGGCGTACCCACGGTGATGCGCAGGCAGTCCGGGCAGGCGGGGTTGGCGGAAAAGTCGCGCACGAGGATGGAGTGCTCGTCGCGCAGGCGCTCCCAGACCTCGTGGGCGTGTGGCAGGCGCACGAAGAGGAAGTTGGCGGCACTCGGCCAGACCGTAGCGCCCGGGAGCTTGGCAAGCTCTTCTCGCACGAGCTCGCGCTGGTCCACGATGCTCGTGATGACGGGCGCCATCGCGTCGCGCCGACCCATGACGGCGAGCGCCGCCGCCTGGTCGAGCGAGCTGACGGAGTAGGGCTGGCGCACGGCGGCGAGCGCGCTTATGATGCCGGGGTTGGCCAGCACGTAGCCCACGCGGGCCCCGGCCAGGCAGTATGCCTTTGAGAAGGTGTGCAGGATCACGAGGTTGTCGCAGTCGTTCAGGAGCGGGCGGGCACTCGAGCCTGCAGGCGCGAACTCCATGTAGGCCTCGTCGGCAAGGACAATGCCGGGGCAGGCCGCGCACACCTCCCGCACGAGCGCGGGGTCAACCAGCGTGCCGGTGGGGTTGTTGGGCGAGGTCAGGCACACCACGCGCGCGGACGCGGCAGCCTCGACGACCTCGCGGGCGCGCACCTCGAAGGTCTTGGGGTCGCGCGGGACCTCCACTACCTGCGCGCCCACAAGCTCAGCGTAGATCCCGTAGACGGCAAAGGTCGGCGGGCAGGTGAGCACGCGCGAGCCGTCGTCGCAAAAGGCAAGGAAGAGGTTGAAGATGAGCTCGTCTCCACCGTTGCCCACGATGACCCAGGCGGGGTCGACGCCCTCGACCTGGGCGATGGCGGCGCGAAGGTCGCCTGCGAGCGGGTCGGGGTAGCGGTTGGTGGCCACCTTTGCCAGCGCACGGTCCACGGCCAGGCGCAGCGAGGGCGCAAGGCCGTGCGTGTTCTCGTTCGCGCTTAGGTTGATGCGCACGTCGGCCGCCTGCGGGTCGTAGGGCTCCATGGCCGCGGCGGCGGGCCGCATGATGGCGCGGTAGCGCTGCGGGATGCTAGGCATCGCCATCCCCCTCGTCCAGGCGCACGGGGCGCGGGTCAGCGAGGGGCTTAGGCCAGGCGACGCTGCCAGCACCCTCGCAGGCGGCGGCCACGTC
>CAJOGH010000177.1 GCA_905233865.1 uncultured Atopobiaceae bacterium | reverse complement strand
CGTCAGTACAACCCCAACGCCTTCGCAAACAACCACAACTTCACGGTCAGCACCAACGAGCGCACCACGCTCGTCAGCCTTGGCTGGAAGGACGAGGGCATCGCCTGGTACGGTGTAAAGTAGCGCCCGCCACCACGTGCAGCCTCACACGCCCGGCACCCTCATCATGGTGTCGGGCGTGCCTCTATTTGAAGCGAGTTGCCACTGGAGACTCTTGTCGACCTGACGTGCCGTATCATAGAGTGCCGTCGTGGACGTCAAGGGAGGATCATGGTGCCAGAGACCGGACATGCGAGCGAGGCAACCATAGGGGGCAAGCTGCTTGCCACGCAGATCGAGGGGCTCGCCGAGCTCAACGGCCACTGGTCGTGCGTGCTTGCCAACGCGTCGGCGCTTGTCATGGAGTCCATGAGCGACCTCAACTGGGTCGGCTTTTACCTCATGCGCGACGGGCAGCTGGTGCTTGGGCCCTTCCAGGGCAAGGCGGCCTGCGTAAACATACAGTTGGGAAGCGGCGTTTGTGGCACGGCAGCCGAGAAGGACCTTACCCAGGTGGTCGAGAACGTCCATGCCTTCCCGGGACACATTGCCTGTGACAGCGCGTCGCGCTCGGAGGTCGTCGTGCCGCTTCACCGCGACGGCGAGGTGATTGGCGTGCTCGACATCGACAGTCCCGTGCCCGGCAGGTTCGCGGACGCCGACGCGCGCGAGCTCGAGCTTGTGGCCGCGGCCATCGAACGCTGCGCCGACTTTGGTGACCTAGCCTGAGCACCGCCTCGGCTGCGCCTCGGCCGCAGTTCAAATCTGACCCCGCGAAAACCTTGCCCGGCCGCTTTTCTGTTTGCGAACAAAAGAACCGCCAACCTTCGTTTTTGTGTCCTTTGGAGCTCCTGGTAGCCAAGAAAACTATTAAGGGGCGATCGCCAAGAGAGTTTTCTTTCGATGCGAAGTGATGGTCAATTTGAGGTCTGACCTGCAATTCTGTTGAAAAGTGGGTTAGAGTGTTTTCCTAGCAGCTAGAAGTACGTTCCCTTTATGATTCAGACGCCGTACCAGCCGATGCCCTCGTCCTTCCAGCCGATGGAGCAGAGGGTCCTGTGCTCATTCGCGCTGGCGGTGTAGTTGTGGTAGAACGCCTCGGCGTAGGGGTTGTACTCGCGGTAGACCTTGACGGAGCCGCCGGACTTCCAGCCCACGCCCTCGTAGGTCCAGCCCGCCCTCACGCATGCGTCCTTCTCGCCCGCGCTGGTAGTGAAGTGGTGGTCACCTGAGAAGCGGTTGTACAGGCGGTATACGTTCGCGCCCGTGGTGGGCGCGTTCCAGCCCACCCCTTCGTAGCGCCAGCCGAGGCCCGTGAGAGTGTTGCGCTCATTGGCGTCGGCGGTGTAGAAGTGCTCGCCGGAGTACGGGTTGTAAAGGCGGAACATCTGCTTGCTCGCCATATTGATGCTGTAGGTGGCACTCGCCGTGCCGGCGTAGTTTCCGACCCCGCGCACCGTGATTGTCTTCGTGCCTGCGGACGTGGTATCGGCGGGCCACGAGATCGTGTAACCATCCGCTGGCACTGTGCCGTATGCATACGTCACCGTTACGGCTGGCCGTTGCGACTTCCCGTTATACATAAACTGAGTTTCTGACAACGAGATGGAAATCGGCGCCGGAACAACCTGCACCGTCTTACGCGCCACCACGGTTGGGTACACACTACTCTGCGCGGTGACAACGACCGTGCCAACCGCTAGCGCCTTGCACGTGCCGTCCTGGCTAACTGAAACCACTCGGGAATCAGAAGACGCCCACGTGAATCCGCCCTCGACCGACGAGGTCAACGTCAGCTGGGGCGTGCTTCCAAACACCACCTTATCGGGCCCCGTGAGCAAAACATCAAAAACCTCGACTTGCTTCGAAACAGACGCTACGAGCGTTGCCCCGTCATAGCCGTTACGTGAATAGGTTGCGATTATCTCCGCCGTGCCAGATGCAACGCCGGTGACCTCACCGGTTTCCGCATCGACTGTTGCAACCGAGGGTAAACCGCTCGACCACGTAACAGTCGTATTATCGACAGCGGTCGCAGTGTAGGCCGCCGTGCTACCAAGCGCAAGCGGCGTATCACCCGTTATGTCGGCTAAAGCCGCCGCTATCTCGGCGGCGAAGTCCGCCTGCTGCTTGCTCTTGATGGCAGTTTCATAAGCCTCTAAGTTGGTTGCGTCCACGAGCGATTGAGCGTCGTCGGCCAGGTTCTCGTACGCCGAACGAGCCTCCTGAGCAGCCTCTATCGCGGCGTCGACGCTCGTCGTTCCGTCCGCCACTTTACCCGCATCAAGGGCATTGACCATCGCTTGGACCGCGTTCACTTCCGCTGCTATCTCCCTATCAAGGGCAGCAATCTGCGCCTCCGCTTCGGTGAGCTTGGAGATGTCGCCCACCACAGCTTTTTGAGCATCGGTCAGCGCATCGTACGCGCTGCGGGCGGTGGCAACCTGGTCGGCGACTGCAGCGCGGTTGTCGCGCGTAATGTCGTCGGCTGCAGGAAGTGCGTCGATGAGCGCTTTCACTTCCACAAGCGCTTCGCTGTTCGCAATTGCCGCCTCGGCCGCCTCGATGGTGGATTTGTTGAAGGTGCCGAAGGCATCCACCTGCGCCTTTTGGGTATCCGTAAGCGCATTGTACGCAGCCCGTGCGTTCACGACCTTGTTACGGTCCGCTGCAAGCGAATCGACCGTCATCAAGCTGGTTTCCGGAATCGCGGCGATGAGCGTGCGCGCTTGCGCGACCTCGATAGCCGATTCGGCAGCCTGCAACGCGGCAGGCGTGCCCGAAGCCACATAGGTCAGCTGCTCGGTCGTGAGTGCATCATAGGCGGCACGCGCTTCGGCGATGAGAGCTGCCTTGGCATCGACGTCACCTTGCGAGAAAAGCGCGGCGATGCCCTCTGCCGAACCGAGCGCGCTCACCTGCTCATC
>CAJOGH010000176.1 GCA_905233865.1 uncultured Atopobiaceae bacterium | reverse complement strand
TCTAAGGAGATGTGGACCAACTTCGCACGTACCGGCAACCCCTCCACCGACACCTACGAGTGGAAGAAGTTCTCGGGTGACGACCGACAGACAATGGTCTTCGACGATGCCATCGGCATGCAGAAAGATCTGTTTGGAAGGCGGGAGGACCTGATGATGTCCTGGGCAGAGCGCCTTGGGAACGGCTCTTCCAAGAGGGTTTGCTAACATGGGCGTGTAGTTTGCACGGCGTGAATACACCCACTTTCTTACCAAGTGTTGCTGTATCTAAGAAGACGAGTCTGTTTACGCAGGCGACTTTACTGGGTGGTAGGATATTCCTACCACCCATTTTATCGGACGGGAGATTGGGCTTATGGCAGATGTAATCATCAAGAACGCGAAGATCTTCACGGCGGACAAGGAACAGCCCCTGGCGTCCGCCCTCGTGGTGAGGGACGGCAAGTTCGCCTACGTGGGCGACGAGGCCGGCCTCGCGGGCTTCGAGGGCGAGGTCTGCGACCTCGGCGGGAGGTTCGTGATGCCCGGCATCATCGACAGCCACGTCCACATCACCACGAGCGTCGGCTTCGAGTACGCCGAGCTCGGCCTGCGCATCGAGCCGGACGGCAAGCAGGCGGCCCTCGACTTCATGGAGAGCTACATAAAGGAGCATCCCGGGCAGAGGCGCTACCGCTTCCTCATGGAGCGCAAGTTCCTGCGCGGCGAGGACATCTTCATGGACGAGCTCGACCGGATCTGCCCGGACGCCGAGCTCGTGCTCCTCGAGGACGAGATACACAGCAACTGGGCGAACTCCAAGGTCTTCGAGCTGCACGGCGTCACCGACGACACGCCCGACCCCGTGCCGGGGCTGGCCTACTACGTGCGCAGGGACGGCCATCTCACCGGCAACTCCTTCGAGTCGGCGAGCTGGGTCTTCGTCTTCGACAGCCTGAATGACATCGCCGACGAGCAGATTGACGCCGCCCTCGACCGCTGGATCGACTACTGCAAGGGCATCGGCGTGAGCGCCGTCTTCGACGCCGGCTGGCCCATGCACAACCACATCCACGAGAGGGTCTACGCCCGCCTGCGCGAGTACGACAGGCAGGGGAGACTGCCCATCTACATCGACGGCTGCTACGTGCTGAGCATCCCTGCCAAGAAGGACGAGGCCCTGGCGGAGCTCGAGCGCTTCCGCCGGGAGTTCGACACCGAGCACCTCAGGGTGCACACCCTCAAGATCTTCATGGACGGCACCATGAAGATCGAGACCGCGGCGCTGGTGACGCCCTACGCCGACACCGGCGAGCTGGGCCACACCGCCTTTGAGGCGCCCGAGCTCGCCGAGATCATCGTGAAGCTGAACGAGCTGGGCCTCGACCTGCACACGCACTGCGTGGGCGAGCGCGCCTCGCGCGTGGTGCTCGACGCCGTGGAGCTGGCCCGCGAGCGGCTCGGCGACGACTATCGCGTGAGGGTGACCTGCGCGCACCTGGAGATCCAGGACGACGCCGACCTGCCGCGCTTCGCCGAGCTGGGCGTCATCGCCAACTTCACGCCTTGGTGGCACAGCAGTGACCCCGCGCTGAACGCTCCGATCCTTGGGGAGCGCGCGTACAAGCAGCTCCGCTGCAAGACGTTGTGGGACACGGGCGCGCTCGTGACTTGGTCAAGCGACGAGGTTTTCTTTGAGGACTTCACGACCTGGAATCCCTACCTGGGCATGGAGATCGGCATGACCCGCTGGGCCAACGAGAGGACCAGGACCTTCGCGTTCGCTAAGTTTGACGCGGAGTACCCACCCGCCGAGGAGAAGATGAGCGTCGAGGAGATGCTGCAGGGCTACACCATCAACGGCGCCAAGCAGCTCGGCGTGGAGGACGCCAAGGGCTCCATCGAGGCAGGCAAGGACGCCGACTTCCTCATCTTCGACAACGACCTGCTCACGGCCGAGCACGAGGGCTTCAGCTACAATAAGCCTGCCGAGGTTTACTTCGGTGGCAAGAAGATGAACTGACGGCGACAACCCTCTGGACAAAGACATTGCGTAAAGAGGTGCAGAAAGAAAAAGCAGGCTCACGTGCGAAAGGATGCCATCGAATGGGAAACCACAAGGAAACGCTTATCATAGGCAACATCATCACCGTGGATGATAAGAAGCCGACCGCCGAAGCGGTGCTGGTCAGAGATGGAGTGTTCGCCTTCATCGGTGATGTTGAGAAGGCAAAAGAGCTTGCCGGTGAAGACGCACGGGTGCTCGACTACGGCGACAACTACATATATCCCGGCTTCTTGGAGGCGCATACCCATGGCTACCTGGCAGGTGATCGCGCCATCGGGCAGGCAGATCTCAAACGGGCCGGCTTCAGCACCGATTACGAAAAGTACCGCGAGATCATGAAGGAGTACATCGAGGAGTACCCGGATCGCGAGATATACCTTGCCGCCGGATGGACCGAGGACGAGCAGAAGGTGACCAAGGCATATCTTGACGAGATCTGTCCAGACAAGCCGCTTATCATGAACACCGGCGACGGGCACTCGATGCTGCTCAACACGAAGGCATTGGAGTGGGCGGGCATCGACAAGGAATACGCGCTGGAACACGGCTTCGACGAGGTGCATGTCGACGAGGATGGCGAGCCGGACGGCTACATTTGCGAGGGTCCCGTGTTCGAGATCGTGCCCAAGTTACCCAAGACGCTTGAGGACGCCAAGAGGTACCTGCTGGTCTGGCAGGACATGGCCCTCAGGAACGGCTACACTGCCGTTGCCGACGCCGGTGTGGAAATTGCCTATCCGGGGACTACGCAGGCATATTACGAGCTGGAGCAGGAAGGCAAGCTGAAGATGCGCACCTATGCCTTCCTGAAGGTCCCCGAGAATGCCGATGACCCAACAGGTGAGGTCGCCCGCGCCGCAGCGGATCGCGCGAAGTACAGCGGCGAGTACTTCCATGTCGTCGGTATCAAGACGTTCCTC
>CAJOGH010000175.1 GCA_905233865.1 uncultured Atopobiaceae bacterium | reverse complement strand
ATCTCACGCACTGAGGGAGGGTAGCCGTGCTCGCCCGCGTATGCGCGGACGAACTCGAGGATCTGTGTCTGCCTCTTGCTCAGCTTGCGTGCCGTCATGGCCCCTCCTTGGTCGTTTGTCTCATCATAGCAGGACGTTTGCGCACATGCAAACACATGTTCGGTAATCGCACGCGCCTGGCTGTACCTTTTTTGTCCCCGACGGACCCTAGCATGGAGCCAACAAGCACACGACAGGGAAAGGGGAACACATGATTGCGGTCGCGGCCATGGGAGCGCGTAAGCAGGTGGCGGACGTGGAGGGCCCTCGGCTCCGGCTCGTCCCGCCAGCTGGCGGACCCGCTCGCTCGCCGCGCGAGGACTCGCGTTCGCGTGCTCTTGTCGCCCTCGTCGTCACGATCGTCCTTGCCCTAGCTGTCGGTGCCGCCCTCACCACGCTTGCGACCTCCTTGGCCATGGGGAGGGCCATCGACTCCGCTGCCTGGCACGCGCACGTCGTGAGGGACGGCGAGACGCTCTGGGACATCGCCGGCAGCTCGGGCGTCTCGGCGGACACCCAGGAGATCGTGCGTGCGATCGTTGATCGCAACGGTGCCGCGGGCGGCCGCGTCCAGGCGGGCGAGACTATCATGGTTCCCTCAGCTTACTGATGGCAACACACAAGGTATGGGGGTGTCTTTGTTACAAGCGGAATATATGTTGCGCTCAGGCCTCTCGCGCGGGCAGTGCTGTGGTACCGTTCCTAGTGGATAAAGGAGGAGTATGCGCTGTCCCAAGTGTGGCTGCATCGAGTCCAAGGTCGTCGACTCCCGAAGGCCCGATGCACAGGACGTCATCCGCCGCAGGCGTGAGTGCGTCGAGTGCGGCTTTAGGTTCACGACCTACGAGCGCCGCGAGGAGGTTCCGCTGAGCGTCCTCAAGAAGGACGGCACCACCGAGCCCTTCAACAGGCAGAAGGTCATGACCAGCCTGGTCACTGCCACCGTCAAGCGCAACATCTCCATGGCCGAGCTCGAGGCCCTCGTTGATGACATCGAGTCCGAGCTTCGCGACAAGAGCATCACGGAGGTCAGGTCCTCGCACCTTGGCGATATGGTGCTGGTGCGCCTGCGCGACCTGGACAAGGTTGCCTACGTGCGCTTTGCCAGCGTGTATCGTGACTTCCGCGACATTGACGAGTTCGCGGCCGAGCTGAGGAGCCTTTCGTGACAGACGAGCGTGACCTTGTGAACCTTCCCATCAAGCGGCTCAACAAGGATATCGAGCTGCCCTCCTATGCCTATGAGGGGGACGCGGGCCTTGACCTGCGCGCTGCCGAGTCGTGCACGCTCGCACCCGGCGAGCGCCGGCTTGTCTCCACGGGGCTGGCCATTGCCATTCCCGAGGGGTATGCGGGCTTCGTGCAGCCCAGGAGCGGCCTTGCCCTCAAGAAGGGCCTCTCCATGGCCAACACGCCCGGCCTCATTGACTCCCACTATCGCGGCGAGCTCAAGGTGATCGCCGTGAACCTGGACCCACACGAGCCCATTCAGATCGAGGTGGGCGAGCGCATTGCCCAGCTCGTCATCCAACAGGTTCCTGTGGTGCGACTGGTCGAGGTCGACGAGCTTGACGAGACCGACCGCGGCACCGGTGGCTTTGGGTCCTCGGGCGTCTAACCTAGGTTACCGGCGCGCCCGACAACGAGCCAGGCGCGCTGAAGACAACAAGTAAGGAAAGGAAGCGTTAATGGATTCGTTGTTCAAGATGAGCGAGAGGGGCTCATCCGTCGGCCAGGAGATGCGTGCTGGCCTGACGACATTCCTCGCGATGGCCTACATCATCTTTGTCAACCCGACGGTTCTTGCCGGCGTTGGCTACTCCGATGCGGCCCTCGTGACGGCCACCTGCCTTGGTGCAGGCATCATGACCATCCTCATGGGCGTCTTCTCCAACCGCCCGCTGGCCTGCGCCTCTGGCCTTGGCATCAACGCGATGATCGCGGTTGCCGTCTCCACGCTTGCCGGCGGTGACGTCAACGCGGCCATGAGCGTTGTCTTCCTCGAGGGCATCGTTATTCTCCTGCTGGTCGTCTGCGGTCTGCGCGAGGCCATTATGGATGCCATCCCCGTGTCCCTGCGCCACGGCATCTCCGTCGGCCTGGGCCTCTTCATCGCCTTCATCGGCCTCTCCAACGCCGGCATCATCACTGCTGGCGCCGGCACCATCGTGGGCCTGGGCAACATCACCGACCCTGCGTTCATCGTCGGCGTCGTCTCCATCGTGGTGACCGTGGTCCTGTGGTGCCTCAACGTCAACGGCGCGATCCTCATTGGCATTCTTGCCGCCGTGCTCGTGGGTATCCCCCTGGGTGTCACCGGCGTTCCCACCGGCATCGTTTCCACGCTGGACTTCTCGTCCTTTGGCGCTCCCTTTAAGGCTGACGCCAACGGTACGCTCGCCATCGTCAAGGTTCTCACCAACCCCACGCTGCTCGTGCTGGCCTTCTCGCTCATGATGTCCGACTTCTTTGACACCATGGGTACCGCGCTTGCCGTTGCCAAGCAGGGTGACTTCCTCACCAAGGACGGCAAGGTCGAGGACATCAAGCCCATCCTGATTGTCGACTCCATCGCCGCTGCGGTGGGCGGCCTCTTTGGCGCCTCCTCCGTCACGACCTTTGTGGAGTCCACCTCCGGTGCCGCCGACGGCGCCCGCACGGGCTTTGCCTCCATCTTCACGGGTCTTCTCTTCATCGTCGCTGCCTTCTTCCAGCCGCTCATCTCCGTGGTCAGCTCTGCTGCCACCTGCGGCGCGCTCGTCATGGTCGGCTACCTGATGATGACCGAGGCTACCGAGATCGACTGGTCTGACCTCCAGCAGGGCATCCCGTCGTTCTTCATCGTCGCCGGCGTGCCCCTGACCTACTCCATCTCCTCCGGTATTGGCATGGGCTTCATCGGCTACATCCTCGTGGCCATCGCCACCGGCCGCATCCGCGAGATC
>CAJOGH010000174.1 GCA_905233865.1 uncultured Atopobiaceae bacterium | reverse complement strand
CCGCGTCCGAGCCTTCGCCTGAGACCGAGCCCGCGCCCGAGCCCGCTCCCACGTCCACACCTGAGCCCGAGCAGCCCGCTCCCGCCCCCTCCAACAAGCGCCGTATTATCATCATGGTTGTGGCTCTTGTCGTCTCCTTGATAGCGGTGGGCTCCACCATCGCATACTGCGTCTGGTACAGCCATGAGCAGCACATCAAGCAGACGCCGGTGCAGTTCACGGTCAACGCCGCTGGCTACGACGACAACGCCGACTCCAAGATACCCCTGGTCGTCACTGGCACGGACAACGACGGTACTCAGGTCAACCAGACCATCTACATCAACAGTACGGGCGAGGGGCTCAGCCTCCGTATTGGTACCTACACCGTCACGGTGCCCGCCTCGCCGCTCACCGCCCGTGGCGTCCTGTATCGTAACGACGACGTCAAGGTCACCGTGACGATAGGGGAGGACGGCCTCGTGGGCGACGCCTCGTCCCGCGTGGTCGAGCTGCCCCTCATAGACGGCAAGGATATGACGGCGGACCGTATCGCCGCTGCCGAGAAGTACGCGCGCGAGTCCGGCATGGACGCAGGGGCGGTAGACAACCTGGTCAAGGGCACCAACACCTACATGGAGGAGCATAAGCTCGTCACGTTCTCGTATGGCATTGAGTCGGTCGGGGGCTTTACCTATGCCCAGTTTGCCTGTGACGACGCTTCCAACCCTCACGTTGATGAGATAAACGGAACACTCAAGTCAATTGCAACTCAGGCCTACGGCGAGAAGACGCCCGCGAACGAGAACGATGCTGACTTTACCAAGGAGTACCGCACCTCGTACGCCTCAAAGGTCACCTACTTTGACCGCGGCTACGCCCAGGTAGTGACCGAGTCCTATAAGACGAGCTTTGGTGCTCACGGCTGGATGGCTCGCGAGACGTATCTCTATAACATCATGACGGGTGAGGAGGCATCGCCTGCGGAGCTTGTGGGCCTGAGCGACGATGCCGCCAACAGCCTCACGTACAGCGCCGTCGATACGTACTTTGCCACTGGTCATGGTGACATCTTCAAGTCTGCGGCCGATGCATTCAAGAACTCGTCGGTAGCCAAGTATGTGTCCAGCGGAAGCATCCGCTACTTTGTCGGCCCTGACGGTCTCTATGTCTGGTTTGGAAGCTACACGCTTGGTAGCTATGCCTCGGGTATGAAGGTATTCCGTTTGACGGACATGGATGGCAATGCGGTGTTTGCGGGCGAGCCCATCATAACGGAGCCGAACTTGCCCGACGAGGGCCAGGTGACCTTCGAGAAGGGACAGCTTGCCAGGTAGCAGTCGCTCTTTTGATGTGGTCTCCGCGGTGCTTCGATAAGGCAAGATTTGTGTCCCTGTTCGTGTATATCATGAAGCTGATAACAAGCTTCTGGCAAGGAACTGCGTGACCGCATGCGTTTGACCGACAGACAAGATGCTTTGATTGTGGGCGCTCGCCTTGGGCGACAAGAGCTTGCGTTTCTGCGGGTTCTTGTCGTTCTGACTATCGCGCTGGCGGGCGTTCTCGCTGCGCCGCGACCTGCCCTCGCGACGTCGGTGACGTATGGCGGGAAGACGTACAACTTCCCGAAGGGCGTTGATAATCTCGTTATGTTTGGGCTTCCTGGCTGGCGACATTCTGCGGGTGCTGGGCTTGGTCCTGGGACGGGCAATTCCGTCTACCTTACTCAGGATGTCTCGGATGACGTTTTCATCATGGGTTCGGGGGAAGATTTGTTCCTTGACCTTAATGGGCATCGAATCTCGGGCTCCTTAGAGATAAACGGTAGCCTTAGCGTATTTGATTCAAAGGGAACGGGCTCTCTTGGAGAAGTTAAGTCTTATTATCGCCTTAGTTTCTATAATGTTAGAGTCACCGGCGCAGTAACTGTTGATGACGGAGGCCTTGTTACCTTCCATGGCGGTTTGCTTAATGCGACAACGTACGCTCCGCCTACCCAGGATGAGCATGATCTTTTCAGCGATTGGGGCGATGGACTCAATCATGTTATTCGAAATTATGGCACGTTAAGTTTCGTCGATGGTTCCGCTGTTAGCATAAATGGTTCATTTAATTGCGACTCGCTGATATACAACGAGGGAACGCTCACGTTGCCGAGCTCGGCGAGCATCAATACGAGCAACGTGGCTATTGAGAATACCAAGTCAGGGCGCGTCACTATCAGCGGCAATGCCTCGATATCTTCTTCGTCATCAACGTGCATAGAGAACTCTGATCAGGGTCAGGTCACCATCGGCGGTTCGGCACATGTTAAAGGCTCTGGGAATCTTGATCCGAATGGGGAGCAATCTGGAATAGTAATCAACAGCGGCGCAGTTTCGCTCAACGACTCGGCTGTCATCTCTGATGCGGGTGTCGGCATTTCGAATTATGGCGGGACCGTCACCATGTCGGGCAACTCCAAGGTCACGGGGTGCTCGACGGGCGGTATCACGAACCTCAATGGTACGGTCACGATGCGTGGCTCATCGAGCGTCGATGACGCCACGTTATATTATCGCCCAGCCGTGACCAACAGTGCCATCCTGACCATACAGGATCAAGCGTCTGTGCGCTCCACCAATGGTGGTGGAATACAGAACGGCTCCGGCGCCACCCTTACTATCACCGGTAGCGCCACGATTGCCGATAACCACGGCTACGGTATCCAAAACGAGGGCGAGCTCGAGCTCTCGGGACAGGCATGTGTCTGGGGACGTGACGACGGCTCTACGGGCGCAGGCGGTATTAAGACATCGGGCTCCGCGATCATCAAAGGCAATGCCAAGGTAAGCGGCTGCAATTCGCCTTACAGTGACGATTTGTATGACAGGGGGTCTCAAGGCGGGGGAGTGCTGGTGGAAGGTGGCACCCTCGACGTCCTCGAGTCCGCGGAGATATCCGGCAACACGGCCACGCACGGCGGCGGCATCTGTGCCACGGGTGGTGCGGTCCATCTGGGTGGCAACGCCAAGGTCACCGGCAACGCCGCACGTAGCAATGATTACTGGGGTTCTAC
>CAJOGH010000173.1 GCA_905233865.1 uncultured Atopobiaceae bacterium | reverse complement strand
GCCCAAGCAGGTGCGTCTGATCATGATCGACCCGAAGCGCGTTGAGTTCAGCTGCTACAACGGCCTGCCGCATCTCTACGTGCCGGTCGTCACGGAGCCTCGCCAGGCGGCGAGCGCGCTGCAGTGGGCCGTGTCCGAGATGGAGCGCAGGCTCAAGGTGTTTGAGCGAGCCGGCGCCCGCGAGGTCAACGTGTATAACCGCATGATCGCCCAAGGCAAGTTCGACGACATGGAGCATCCGCCGGAGCACATGCCGTATATCGTCGTCATCATAGACGAGCTCTCCGACCTCATGATGGTCGCGGGAAAGGACGTGGAGGCCTCCATCGTCCGCATCGCCCAGCTTGCGCGTGCAGCCGGCATCCACCTCGTCATAGCCACGCAGCGTCCCTCGGCAAACGTCGTGACGGGCCTCATAAAGTCAAACATCGACAATCGCGTGGCGCTCAAGGTCTCCTCGGGCATCGACTCGCGCGTCATCTTGGACGAGACCGGCGCCGAGCGGCTGCTGGGCAACGGCGACATGCTCTTTAAGTACCGTGGATTGAATATGCAGCGCGTGCTGGGATGCTACACTTCGGACTCAGAGATAAACGACGTGGTGGACTTCATACGCAACCAAGCTGAGCCGGACTACCATGAGGAGATTCTCTCGGCTGTGGTACCCGGGCAGGCCAGTCCGGCCGCACGCGCCGCGGGAGAGGATGACGACGACCCCTTGGTCTGGGAGGCAGCGCAGATCGTGGTGGAATCGCGACTGGGATCGACCTCCGGACTCCAGCGTCGGCTCAAGGTGGGCTATGCGCGGGCAGGCCGCATCATGGACATGCTGGAGGCGAGGGGCGTGGTGGGCCCTCCGGACGGGTCGAAGCCTCGCGAGGTCTTGTTGGACGAAGACGGGCTTGAGGAGCTGCGCATACAAGAGGCCAAGTATCGAGAGGTCGTGTAGCTCATGGATCGCCCATTGTTTAGTGACATGCTTGCCGATCGACGCAGGCAGCTCGGGTACTCCATACCCCAGGCCGCTCGCGTGCTGCGGCTTCGCGAGGACGTCCTCGTCGCGTTCGAGGAAGGCGATTTCGAGATGATGCCGAAGAGCGGCTACGCCCAGGGCATGCTCTCGTCATATGCGCGCTATCTTGGACTTGACGCGAGCGTGATCGTGGACACATATGCCAGGGACTACGAGCGCTATCGGCGAGAGCAGCGCCGGCGCGGAGGCTCCGGAAGAGGGTCGCGGCGTGGCCTGCAGGGATCCATGGGCACGGGGGTCGGTCAGCCCTATGTGGGCTCGCGCGGACTCTTGCCGACGTCGGGTGGTCCTGCGGGCGATATGGGCTCGTTCGCCACGACGCGCGTGAGGACCAGAAGCGGGTCCTCGCCCCATGCGAATGCGGGCGAGGAGGGCTACTCCTACGACGGCTCCAGCTATCCGCAGGGCAGGCCGTATACCGCACGGACTCCGTCCCAGGCGCACAGGTCGGGCAGCTCCCGGTCGTCGAGGCGCAGGAACGACATAACCACCATGGACCTCGAGGGATATGACGACGACCTGAGGCTCGGCACCGATGCCACGCCATACGAGGCCGCGTCCACGCGCAGGGGAAGGCGGTCCTCGCGAAACATCTCGAGCGCTCGCCGGCCGCGCACAGAGCGACAGACGGACCGAAATGCCCGCAGGAGAGGCGACCGTGACCGCGCGTCGGGCAGGAGGGGCCAGCGGGGCTCGTTCGCCGAGTCGGTGTTTGCGGGCGCCTTCTCCCACATAGGTGCCATAGTGGCCGTCATCGTGGTCATCGCGCTTTCGCTGATCATCATATTCTCCGCGAACTCCTGCATCCGACAAGACACCGACGCCGCCCGTACCGTGCCCGTCTCCGAGGCGAGGCGCGAGGCGAAGTCGTCGGACACCGGATCTGTCTCCACCGACTCGTCTGGCTCGGGCGTGAGCTCGACAAGCGCCACCTCGGATGCCACGGCGACCTCATCTGTCGCCAGCGAGAAGGAGACGAGCGTCTCGGTGTCCGTCGCGGACGGCGCGGTCACGTGGCTCGAGGTGGAGTGCGACGGAAAGAGCGACGTGGCCCAGACGATCACCGGGCCATGGCAGAAGACCTATACCGTGGAGCAGGCCATCACCATCCAGGCGGGGGATACCACGGCGGTCTCGGTCGTGCAGAACGGAAGGCAGGTGCAGTTCGAGTCCATGGCCTCCGGCATCGGCAGCATACGCATCCAAGGAAGCGGAAAGAGCGCCTCCGGCACCTCTTCCTCCAACTCGTCCTCTTCGTCGTCTTCCGCAAAGAGCGACGGCAAGGACGGCACGGGCGACGTGGATGCGAGCGTCGAGAACGGGACGGGCGAGAAGAACGAGACCGGCAAGACCGCGACTGTGACGAGCAACAAAAACAACACCTCGTCAAGTTCATCGTCCAGCTCGAACGGATCGTCAGCCAAGATGGGCAACGCCGCAAACGGCGGCGGCGACGGGGGCGGTGCGACGCAGACGGGCACAGAGGGTACGGCAGGGTACTGAGATAGCGACATTTGGAGGAATCCTACGATGAGTGTGACGTACGAGAGGCGAAAGGTGCCACAGGCGCAGGGATCGCGGCGGGGCAGCGAGGCGCCAAGATGCTACTTTCTCACGTTGGGCTGCGCAAAGAACGAGGTGGATACCGACCGTATGCGCGCCCTGCTCACGAGGGCCGGATTTGGGGCCAGCGAGGACGCGCGCGATGCGGATGTCGCTCTTATAAACACCTGCTCGTTTCTCGCGGCGGCGACGCAGGAGTCCATAGAGGCGACGCTGCAGCTGGCACAGGAGAGAGACGAGGGCATCGGGAATCTCCCCATCGTGATGTGCGGCTGCGTTCCCTCGCGGTATGGGGAGGAGCTCGAGGACGAGCTCCCCGAGGTGGCCGCGTTCGTTCCGGTGCAGGAAGAGGGGCGGATCGTCGAGGTGGTCTCCGACGTGCTCGGCCTCGTGACGCCCATGTCGCCGCAGGGGACCATGTCCCCCCTGCGCACCATAGAGGGCGCATCGGCCTATGTGAAGATC
>CAJOGH010000172.1:1565-4646 GCA_905233865.1 uncultured Atopobiaceae bacterium | reverse complement strand
GCTGCGGCGTTGTCCGCGAGGGCGGCGATTGCACGCAGGGGACGGCTCATCGCGCTGGCGGCGGCGAACACGCCCAGCGACGACAAGAAGGAACGACGGGAAATACTGCTTCGCATAAGTCGAACGCCTTCCGCATGTTACTGGCCGTTGCCGAGGGCGCGTAGCCAAGCCGGGATGCGGCTGGGACGCGGCTGGGGCGCGGGTGCCTCCGCGCCGTCCGTCAGGCGAACGAGGTCGGCGAGAATATTCATTGCCTCGGTCAAGACGATGTCTTTCGGCGGCGGTTCGGCCTCCTCCTGCTTGTCGGCCGTTCCGTCCTCCGCCGATTCCTTTTCCTTCGATTTGTCCTTTTCGTCAAGCGGGACCTCGACGGACAGGTCTTCGTCGTCCAGTTCCAATCCGTCCGCCTCGTCGAACACGTCGCGATCCTCCTTCATCATCTTCTTGCGGGCCGCGCGCTCCAGCGGGACCGTCTTGCGCTCGGACGCCTCGCGCATGGTGAGCTCGCAGCGGGCGCACGACACCTTGCCCTTGAAGGTGACAGGGGGCATGTCCACGTTATGCTTGTCGATGGTGTGGTTGAAGCCGAGGTAGCCGTCGATGTTGGCAGCCGCGACCTTGCCCGCGTTGACCGCGCGGATGACAGTCGCGGGACCGGACTGGCAGTCGCCACCGGCAAACAGGCCGTCGAAGCCCTCGATGGAGCCGTCATCGTCCGCGCAGATCTTGCCGCGAGAGCACGGCACGCCCTGCTCCTCGAAGTCTGCCGAGTCGATGGCCTGGCCGATCGCGACGATGACGCGCTCGCACGGGATGATCGCCTCCTCCTCGTCGGCGGCGCGCGGCGCGAAGCGACCGTGGCTCAGCCCGCCGATGATCTGCTTCTGGACGCGCAGGCCGCAGACGGCGCCGTCCTCGACCTCGATGGCAAGCGGCGCATGGAGCTCGAGCAGCTCGCAGCCCTCTGCCTCGGCACCCGCGATCTCCTCGTCCTGGGCGGTCATGTCGGCGACGCGCCTGCGGTAGACGATAGTGACCTTCTCGGCACCGCAGCGCACAGCCGAGCGGGCGACGTCCATCGCCACATTGCCGCCGCCGATGACACAGACGCGCTCGCCAGCGAAGCTCGGCATGACGTCATCGCCGATGGCGCGAAGCATCTCGACTGCCGACACGACTCCCCTCGCGTCCTCGCCCGTAAGGCCGAGCTTGCGGTCGCTGTGCGCGCCAATGGCAAGGTAGGTGGCGTCAAACTCCTCGCGAAGCGCCGTCAGGTCGCTCACGGGCGTCTCGAGGCGCACGTCGATGCCGCAGTCCAGAATCCACTGGATCTCGGAGTCGAGGCGCTCGCGCGGCAGGCGGTAGCTCGGAATGCCGTAGCGAAGCATCCCGCCAAGGTGCTTGCGTGACTCGAAGATCGTGACCTTGTGGCCCATGACCGCGAGGTAGTAGGCGCACGAGAGACCGGCAGGACCGCCACCCACAACGGCAACGCGCTTGCCAGTGGCCTCGGCGATGTGCGGACGGTAGTCGCGCTCCATGTGGTCGACCGCGAAGCGCTTGAGCCCGCGGATGTTCATGGGGTCGTCCACCATGCCGCGTCGGCAGTGCATCTCGCAGGGGTGCTCGCACACGTAGCCGCAGACGAGCGGCAGCGGGTTGTCCTTACGGATGAGACGCACGGCCTCGGTGAGTTCGCCCGCCTCGACGAGCGAGATGTAGCCGGGAATGTCCACGCCGGCCGGACACCCCGACACGCAGGGCACGAGCTGGCTCTGTTCAAAGCCGCAGGCGCCGGTGCGCACGTGGTGCTCAAAGTCGTCGCGAAATCCCAGCACGGCCTCGAGTGCCATCTCGCCGGCCTCGTAACCGATAGCGCAGTCGCTTGAGAGGTAGATGGTGCGCGCGGTCTTTTCGATAAGGTCGATCGTCGCCTCGGTGGCCGTCCCATCGAGCACGCTCTCCATCAAGTCCTTAAGCACGTTGAGCCCCACTCGACACGGCGTGCACTTGCCGCAGCTCTGCGTGGCGCACATACCCACAAACGCCGCCGTGAACTCCACGGGGCACGGCGCCAGCGAGCTAACAGCAAGGCGTCGGCCGATGGCCGCGTGAAGGTCATCCATGACGGCCTGGGCCGCACTCCTCTCCATGACGTGCAGTCTTGCCATTGATCCTCCCTATCATGACTTGCCGCCAGTTCCAAAGAAACCGCCGCCACCAGGCGACAGTGTTCAAGACACTACCACACGTGAGCCCACGCAGGCCCACCGTATCCGCAAGATGCCCCATGCGGTCGACGTACGGCACAATACGGTCACCATACGGCATCTTGCCTACAAGAATCCAGCCGTGCCAATGCAAGCAAGGGACCGCCTGGCACCTGCTGGGCAGCCCATTTTCACGGCGAGAAGAGCGGGGGCTCCGGCGTCTCCCGCCATGAGCGCCCCTGGCATGTTGCGCAGGGGCGTTCGGCACCCGATGCCTTCGGCGCAGGCGGCAGGCTGCGAAACTCGGGTCGCAAAGAGCGCGACCCTCAAACAGTCCTCGCCTCCCGCCGCCCGCGCCTGTCGGCATCTGCCTCACCGGGCCCCTGCGGCAACATGCCCAGGGACGCCAGTGACGGGCGGGCGCTACGCTCTTATCGGCAGAGTATCAACTCTTGTACGAGACAAGTACTCTGTCCACTTGTCTCTTAAAAGCTTTATGAAGCTACCAGGTCATGGTCGGGCGGGGGCCGGCGGCCTTGATCTCAGGAGACATGTTGGGGTGACGCTCCTCGGTGTTCTTGACGAACATCGAGGCCAGCTTGTCGGCCATCTTGTCATAGGCAGCCTTGTCGTCCCAGGTGTCGCGCGGGACCAGCAGCTCGTCGGGCACGCCGGGGCAGCTCTTGGGAATGCCGACGTTAAAGCGATGGTCGTGCGTGAAGCCGGCCTCGTCGATGATGCCCGACTGGGCGGCATCGACCATGATGCGCGTGTAGGCGAGCTTCATGCGTTTGCCCTTGCCGTACGGACCGCCGGACCAGCCAGTGTTGATCAGGTAGACGCGGGTCAGGCCGCGCTCGATGCGCTCGCC
>CAJOGH010000172.1:0-1540 GCA_905233865.1 uncultured Atopobiaceae bacterium | reverse complement strand
ATGAAGGGCTCGCCAAAGAGCGACGAGAACGTGGGCTGGGGTTCGGTGATACCGCGCTCGGTGCCGGCAACCTTGGACGTGAAGCCAGTGATGAAGTGATACATGGCCGCGGCGGTGTCCAGGCGCGAGATGGGAGGCAGGACGCCAAACGCGTCAGCCGTCAGGAAGATGACGACGTCGGGAATACGCATGGCGACGCCGCTCTCCACCGCATTGGGGATGAACTCGACGGGATAGGCCACGCGGCCGTTCTCCGTGATGGACTCGTCAAAGTAATCGGCAACGCGCGTGTCCTCGTCAACCACGACGTTCTCGCACATGGAGCCAAAGCGGATGGCCGCGCAGATCTCCGGCTCGGTCTCTGGCGTGATGCCCACGGTCTTGGCGTAGCAGCCGCCCTCGATGTTAAAGACGGCATCGGTGGTCCAGCCGTGCTCGTCGTCTCCGATGAGCATACGGTCGGGTGCGGCAGACAGCGTGGTCTTGCCCGTGCCGGACAGGCCAAAGAAGACCGTGGTGCCGTGCGACTTGGGGTTCATGTTGCACGAGCAGTGCATGGGCAGGACGTCGTCCTCAACGGGCAGCAGGTAGTTCATGACCGAGAAGATCGACTTCTTGATCTCGCCCGAGTACTGCGTGCCCGCGACGACGATGCAGCGCTCCTGGAAGTTGATGAGCACGGCCGCCTCGGAATTGGTGTTGCACTCTGCCGGGTCCAGCTTGAGGCCGGGCGCCGCGTAGACCGTGAAGTCGGTGTGGTCGTAGTGCTCGAGCTCGTCGGCAGTGGGGCGAACGAGCATCTGACGCACGAAGAGCGCCTGACTGGCAAGCTCGCACACGACAACGAAGTTGCGGGAGAAGCGACGATCGGCACCGGCGATGCCACGGACGGCATAGGTGTCGCGCTCGGTGAGGTACTCAAGCACCTTCTGCTTGATGAGCGCATAGTCCTCGGGCGCAAAGGGACGGTTGACGTCACCCCACGCTATCTGGTCATGCACGTTGGGCGTGTCGACGATGAAGCGGTCGTTGGGCGAGCGGCCGGTATAGGCACCGGTGATGATGTCGAGCGAGCCAGTGGACGTGAGGTTGCCCTCACCATGCTGAACGGCCAGCTCGATGAGCTCCGCGGGGCTGAGGTCGACGCGGATGCGACCAAGGGGCAGCTCGAGCCCCAGGCTTGCCAGAAGATCTCCAGACATGTTTCCTCCTGACCGAGCGCCACGGCGCTCATCGTCAAAAATATATTGTGGACGTCTGGTGAAGACTATACCCAAGGCGTGTTTCTACTTCGTTGCGCGTGGTGCGCACGCAAGGTCACACAGGGACAGACCGGAAGCGCGCAGCAGGTCAGCGGTACCGTCCACATGGCTAGCCACCAAAAGCGGCCGCTCGTCCAGGAATCGGTCGACCAAGGTCGCCACGGCCACGCGCGCGCCCGTGTCAAGGCCCGCAAACGGCTCGTCCAAAAGCACCGCCTGGCTGGGGCAGACAAGCGCCCGCGCCACGTCCACGCGTCTCCGCTCGCCGCCAGAGAGAC
>CAJOGH010000171.1 GCA_905233865.1 uncultured Atopobiaceae bacterium | reverse complement strand
GTCCACGTCCACGTCGGGGGCCGGCAGGTCGTCGACGATCATGTCGAGCAGCGGGTACATGTCGTCGTTGCCGTCCGTCGGGTCAAGGCGCGCGTAACCGTTTGCGGCGCTCGCGTAGATGACGTGCTCCATGGCAAACTCAAGCTGCTCGTCCGAGGCGCCGAGCTCCATCATGAGGTCGAGCGAGTCGTTGTAGGCGCGCTCGGGGTCGGCACCGTCGCGGTCGATCTTGTTGACCACGATCATGATGCGCAGGCCCGCCTGGATGGCGTGGCTCACCACGAAGCGCGTCTGGGGCATCGGACCCTCGGCGGCGTCGACAAGCAGCAGGGCGCCGTCGGCCATCTTGAGCACACGCTCGACCTCGCCGCCAAAGTCGGCGTGGCCGGGGGTGTCCAGGACGTTGATCTTGATGTCCTTGTACTCGATGGAGATGTTCTTGGCCAGGATGGTGATGCCGCGCTCGCGCTCCTGGTCGTTGGAGTCAAGCACGCGCTCCTCCACCTGCTGGTTGGCGCGGAAGGCGTCAGTGGCGCGCAGCAGCTTGTCCACGAGCGTGGTCTTGCCGTGGTCGACGTGCGCGATGATCGCGATGTTGCGGATGTGCTCCTGAAGCATGGCTACCTGCTTCCCCTATAAGGCGTTTCACGTGTAACTAGCACACTGTAGCAGCGCAGCTGTGCTCCGCGGCCGCCGCTGGGAGGTCTGCGCAAACAGTGCACAGCGAGCACTACTCATGTACGTATGGATAAGAGCCTTAGCCCAGCAGGTTCTCCGTCTGGCCGGCAGGTGCGGGGTCCGCCCACGCGAAGTCGTCGCCGGCACCGCGGCCCTCGTAGGCCACAAACGCCGAGAACGCCTCGTTGCCACGCTCACCAAACTCGACGAGCAGGGCGTCATGGAAGCTCCCCTCCTCATCGGCAACAGCGCCGTCGTAGGCGATGGCGTAGCGCTGGGCGCCAGACGAGCTCACATGTGCGCGTGCGGCGTTAAGGCATTCCTCGGGACCGTCATCGGAGAAGGTCCGCGCATCAGCCTTGTTGCCGCTGTCCTGGGTAACGACCATGACGTTGACGTCACGGCCCTCGGCAAGGATGTCGAGCGCGTCGGCAATCAGCTCACAGGAGAGCTGGTCGAGCTCGTCTGAGATGTTCTGTGCCATGTGCGCTCCAAACAAATGAGGCCAGGTTTCCCTGGCCAGAAAGTGTGGTGGAGACGATGGGGATCGAACCCACGACCTCAGGCTTGCAAAGCCCGCGCTCTCCCAACTGAGCTACGTCCCCTTGNNNCCAGAAAAATAATCGCCCCAGCGGCGACTCGGCAATCGCTGGGGCGACTATTGTCAAGGTTGGTGGGCCTGACAAGGTTCGAACTTGTGACCTCCCGGTTATCAGCCGGACGCTCTGACCAACTGAGCTACAGGCCCAACGCGAGCATTTACTTTAGGGGAGGCGAGTCTCAAAGTCAACCGTTGAATTCCATTCCTTTGGGGTACCATACACAACACCAACAAACGATTAAGGAGCCTGCACGTGGAGCGCGTCCAGATGGACATAGAGACGGTGATCGTTGGCGGGGGTCATGTGGCCTCGCTGGTCATCCTCCAGCCGCGCGAGCGCGACGAGAAGGATGCCAACAGGCGCCTTCCCATCAAGATCGGCCTGGTTGAGGCCACGGCCATCAGCACAGGCATCGAGGCAGTCAGCGAGAGTGACCCACACAGGCCCTCCCGTCCCATGACGCATGACCTCTTGGTCTCGACCATCCACACCCTTGGCTACGAGCTCACAGCCGTCTGCATCGTTGCCGTCGAGGGCGACACCTTCTTTGCGCGCCTCGAGCTCACGAGCGAGGACGGCGCGGTGACCAGCGTCGACGCCCGCCCCTCTGATGCCCTTGCCTGCGCACTCAGGGTCCACGCACCCATCTTTGCCACGTCCGAGGTCCTCGACATCGCGACCATGCCTGACTTTGAGAGCGCCGAGCGCGAGCTGCGCGAAAGCGAGCTCGCGGAGTTCCACACCTTCGTTGAGGACCTCAAGCCCGAGGACTTCACCACCCACGAGTAGACAGGGACGTTCCTCGCACACAAGGCGCACCCGCAGCGCGTGGGGGGAGTTACGCTGCGGGTGCATGTCGTAGGGGTCGTATGTCAGATGAGCCTATGCTGAAGGGCTCCATATGGCTCGATAGGTCTTCGTCGACGCGGTCGATGTCACGAGGGTCCAGTCCTCGAACTTATAGTCAGTCGCGCCCTGCACGGTGACCGTTGGCTCCAGCACGGGCGTGAGCCCCTCGGGCACCGGGATTGACAGCTCCTTGAGAGGTGACGTTTGGTCCCAGACGATTGCGGCATGGTCTGCATAGGGTGCGAGCGAACACGTCACGAGCATGTCCGTCGCAGGGAGCGCCAGATCATACGTGGCCGTGAGCTGCGGGGCACTCGGGGCCCACACAGCGTAGAGGGTCACCGTGGCCACATGCCCCTCCGACCCCTCGTCGCTCACGTCCAGCGATGGCAGGTACTCACGAGTGAGGGTGACGGACGCGGGCCAGGTAGCCGTCGTCTCGGGCTCTTCGCTCACGGGCCGCAGGAACTCGTCGGGCTCGGTCGCATCGGCCGTCACCGACCAGCCCAGGAGCTCGTAGCCCGTGCGAGTGAACGCCGTGTGATCAAGGAGTGCCTGACCACCGTAGTCAACCTGCTGATCCGAGGGCACCGAGGCTGCTCCGTTGCCGTCAAAGCTGACGGTGTACGCATTGGTCTTCCACCTCGCATAGAGGGTCACGCCCTCGTCAGCGTCGATGTCCCACGGAACCACGCCGGAGCCGGTGGCATCAACGTACTTCGTGCCGCCTTCGTCCTGCGCGTCGTAGTACCCGAGGAAGCTGTGGCCCTCCCGACCAGTAGCTCAGAGGTCGAGTTGAGGACCGATCCCACGAGGCCCGCGACATAGAACCCGTTCGTGCTCTCCGTCGTCAAACGTCACGTGATACGTCTTGGGGATCCATGAGGCCCAGAGGGTGCCATCCTCTCCCTTGTCCCACGGCGCCGCCCAAATGCCATCCTGGTCCACATACGTGACAGCAGGCTCGCTCTTGTCGACAAAGCCGTCAAAGGTATAGCCAACGCGTGTGGGCACGGTCTCCCTCTGGATGCGCATGCCACCCGCGATGACCGTGACGGTCTCGGGCGTCTGCTCGAGGGGCGCGGGAGACAGCGTCACCTGATGCGTCGGGCCCGCGAGCTCTCCATAGGCGGGGTACCCGTCGTTCGCGTCAGGTGACTGCGTCCAGGTCGCGGCCTCGCCAAAGGCACGGCCATTGAGCTCCCAGGCCGATCCCTTGTCCTTGAGGTGCAGCGTGTCGACGGGCGTCAGGCCATCGCCAAAGAACGTGGGCTCGACGGCGTCAGGCACCTTGTCGCTGTCGTAGTAACAGTTCTGCATGCTCCTCACGATGCGTGCGTTGTTGCTTGCGATGGGGAACGCGCCGCCGTCCTCGGAATGCTCGAGGGTGCCGGCAAAGTATGAGTTGGTCACGGTGGTGTAGCCACAAGGTCGGGCCGAACTCACGTAGTTCTGTCCCACCAGGCCATGCACCGTCTTGCCGTGGATGGTCGTCGTGCTGTAGCAGTTGTCGACCAGTAGCTCAGAGGTCGAGTTGAGGACCGATCCCACGAGGCCCGCGACATAGAACCCGTTCGTGCTCTCCGTCGTGCGCACGACGCCGCCACGCGCGAAGCAGCGCTCGAGCGTCGTCTTACTACCATCGGAGATGCTAGCCACCAGTCCCGCGACCGGATAGGAGGTTCCCTGGACGCTCCCGTTTACCGAGCCGACGTCAGTGAGGGTGAGCCCCTGCCCGGTGACAGTTGCGACGAGTGCGGCCTTGTAACCCCCCGCTCCCTCGGCGCGAGCGTCGACCATGGTCAAGGACCTGATGGAGCTCTCCCCTGCCAGGGAGCTGATGAGCGCGGCGTACGAGGAGCCATGCGCGTACATGTTGGAGACCACGTGCGAACCGCCGTCAAGCGTGCCGGCAAAGCCCACGATGGGGGTCCACGTCAGCGGCGCTTCCTCAGTGCCACCCCATGCGACGCCGGCAAGGTCGATGTCAGCCGTGAGCGTCATGGCCGGGGTCTGCGGAGGCGAGATCTTGCGGTTCGTTGTCATGTATGCCACGCAGGCGAGCTGCTCCGGCGTCTGCACAATCCAGCCCTTGGTCGCGTCGTACGTGGGCATGTCTCCCACAGCCGTGTCGGTGCCGCGCACGCGCAGCGTGTCTACGCCATCGAACATGGCCCTTCCGACCACCTGCCACGAGTTGATGGACCAGCACGCATGGAGGGTCACGCCTCCAGCCGGCATACCATCCGGGTTATCCTGCCCCGTGAAAGACCAAGCATTCTGGCAGCTCTCCTCCTTGTACCATCCCTCAAAGGTGTAGTTGGCGGCCACGGGATTGCGCGGGGCGGGAACGCTCGCACCAAAGGCCACGGGTGAGGTAGGGGGCACGGAGGCCGTCGGTCCGTTGAGGTTGAGCGTCACGTCATAGTACGTGCGGTCGTAATACACGTCCACGACCGTCGTCCCACGACCGATGATCTCCTTCTGCTCTATCGCGAGGTCATGGAAGCCCTCGTACGTCTTGGCAACGGCAGCCGTGATGTCCTCTGTCGTGCCCACGAGGGTCTGGGTGTCGTCCTCGACCAGCTCGTAGCATACGGCCGAGTGCTCGGTTCCTGCGACGTCGGTGCCCGCCTCGTTGAGCCGCTGCTGCCAGTGGCGCACGGTGTAGGGGGTGTCGTCGCGCGGGACCCACTTTGCCGTCAGCTCGAGGCCATCGGCGGCAACTGGCAGCTGCCAGGCCGCTTGGGCGTCAACATAGCAGGTCCCCTCTCCCGCAGGCTGTGTGTAGTACCCACCAAAGTCATAGCCCATGCGGGTAGGCGCCTGCACGATGCCCGCAGCGAGCTCGCCGCGAATGATGGTCACATGGTCAAGACCCGTGTCCGCGTCGCCATTCTCCAGTGCCACCGTCACGAGATCCCTGTCGGGCATGGTTCCAAAGGTCGGGTATCCCTCGTTGGTGTCGTTGGCGCGTGTCCAGGTGGCACCGACGCCATCCTGGTTGAGCGCGTAGGCGAGACCGTCGGAGCGCATGAGGGTCTGCGAGCGCCGTGCGAGGGCAAAGGGATCCTCGTCGGCAGGGGCAAACGAGGAACCCATGTCCTCGAAGTAGCAGTTGGAAAGCGTCGCAGAGGACGGCGCAACAGCTTGGGTCACGGTGGCCACGAAGTCGCGTGGCACGACATAGCAGTTGGTTGCCAAAACACTCGCACCTTCGCCACACGTGCCAACCAGGCCCGAGGAGACGGAAGAGGCATGCGAGGTGCCAATGGCAAAGCAGTCGGTCACCGTCAGGGAGGCACCACCATCCACAGACGCGACGAGGGCTGCCGCAACGCTCTCGCTGCCCTCCGCCGACGTCACGCGATAGTCGTAAAGACCCAGCCTGGCGACTTCCGTCGTTTCACTCACGTGGGCGATAAGAGCACATAGCCCCTCGCCCTCGACCCGCATGCCTGTCAAGGTATGTCCGCACCCGTCAAGCGTGCCCTCATAGAGCGCGACGGGTTGGAACAGAAGCGCGTCGGACGGGTCGACCGACCCTCCGTTCCACAGCGAGCCACTCATACCCAGGTCGGCCCTCACAGCCAGGGAGCAGTCGGTACCCGAAGGCAACAGACCTTGGTTGATCAGGTAGGCCACGTACGCGAGCTGCTCTGCGGACTCGATTTGCCAGCCCCCCTCCTCGGCCACGTACGCGGGCACAGGTCCGATGGACTGGCTCACGCCACAGGCAACCATGGTCGTCAGACCGTCGTACATGGCACGCCCAACGACGTCCCAGCGCTGGACCGCCCAGCTCGCATGGATAGTTGCTCCACCAGCGGGGACCGTGTCGGTCTCAAAGTCCCAA
>CAJOGH010000170.1 GCA_905233865.1 uncultured Atopobiaceae bacterium | reverse complement strand
GGCTCGACGGCAAAGCCCGTATAGGTGTTGCCGCCAGCCACGTCGAGGGAGACCTTGCCCATGGAGAGGCGCGCCACGTCGATCGCGATCTGCCGCGGGGCGCTCGTGCCGTCAGCCCACGTGCTCGTCGCGGGATCCACGAGGGTCGCGGTGACGGCATAGCTGCCGGCGTTTGTCACGTAGGCAGAGCCTGCCTCCGCAGTCCCCTGCTCGCGCACGCCATAGCCCGCGTCCGTCACGATCGGTCCGTTGACGACCATGTTGGAGAGCGTGTAGGCCGCACCTGCCGGGACCGCACGTTGCTCGCTGCCGTTGTAGGTAAGCGCGCCTGACTCGGGGACCTCGACCGTCCATTGGGCCGTAAGCGTCGTGGCGACCGACCCCTGCCTCAGGGTCCACGTGCCGCCCTCGCCCTTGGTCACGCTCGTGGCCGTGCCCGAAGCGGTCGGGTCGGTCGCGGTGAGCTTCCAGCCCGCAAAGGTGTAGCCCTCGCGCGTGGGCTCGGCTACCGTGAGCTCCCCCTCAAAGTCGAGCGGGGCGACATTGGCGTAGAGGTCGGGGTTGCTGGGGTCTGCCGTCACGCCAGTCTGGGACCATGTCGCGCCGCCGTTCGCGTTGAGGTCAAACGCGAGCGGGTAGGAGTTCTTGTCCCACACGGCATACATGGTCACGACGTCGCCGTCGACGGTGGTCAGCTTGTTGGTGGTGGCACCCAGCGCAAAGGCCACGGGCGCGGTGCTGCCAAAGGACCAGCCTGAGAGCGTGTAGCCATCGCGCGTGACGCCGCTGTTCTCCGTCGTCGGCATGGTGACGATGTCGTCGTAGAGGTATTTCTTCTCGCTATAGATGGTCCCCACGCCGCCGTTGGCGTTAAAGCGCACGGTGTAGACGATCTTGTCCCACTGCAGGTAGAGGTCCTTGGTCTCACCGATGGCCGGCTCGGTGCTGGACGCAAAGGACGCACCAAGCCGATAAGAGACTCCAGACCCGTCCGCCTGCGCGTTCCACGACACGCCCTTGTAGCCGTTGTACTGCCAGAGCGCCTCGGGAATGGTGGCGTACGAGCCCAAGAGAGACGAGTGGATGGAGCGCACCTTGGAGATGGCGTCGGTTCCGTCGGGCGCGTTGTAGTGGTAGTTGACGGTGTAGGAGTTATAGCGGTTGACGGCCGTGAAGTAGCCGTTGTCCGTCGCGCTCTGGGCACGCGCGTAGGCCTTGAAGTTGTTGGAGGTCGCCCACGGGCTCGAGCTAAAGAGACCAGCCTTGGTAAAGTAGCGACCAACGATCTTGGTGGTGTAGCCCTCGTTCGCTGCACCAGTGCCGAACATGCCGTCGTAGGTCGTGAGCGCACTCATGTTCGTGCCCTCGGACACCAGCACGGTCGCAAGGTTCGTGCAGCCGGCGAAGCAGATGCTTGCATCCGTGACGCGGGTAAGGTCAAACCCGGAGAGGTCGAGAGCCGTGAGCTTGGCGCAACCCTTGAAGGCGCCGCGCAGGTTGGTCATCGCCGGAGCCTTGACGCCGCTCAGGCCGAGACTCTGGAGGTTGGAGCAGCTGTTGAAGGTCGAGCGCATGTTGTCGACGCTCGAGAGGTCCCAGCCCGAAAGGCTGACGGACGTGAGGCCCGTGCAGGCGTTGCAGAGGTTGCGCATGTTCGTGAGACACGGCGTGTTGAACGTGGAGAGATCAAGCGTTGTCAGGGCCTTGGCGCCTTGGAAGGTTCGGACCATACTCGCGCAACGCGACGTGTCGAGGTACGCGACGTGCGAGATGCTCGTGAGCTTGTCGCAGTTCCAGAACCAGCCGGCAAGGGACTGTGGCTGCACCATCAGGAACGAGACGTCGAAGTCGACCTTCGTGAGGTTGGAGACGAAGCCGTCAAGGTGCCAGGGGGCAGCTGGGCTCGCCGAATCATCGACCGCGTAGCCGCAGTTGGCAGTGTTGAGCGTGTAGTAGGTCCCCTCCTCGTCAGGCTTGATGGAGGTGAAGGTGAGCGTGTCGGCCGTGCCGTCGTTGTCTGAGTCGGAGCGCACGGCGTAGAAGTCGGCGGCCTTGGCGTACTGCGCGTAGTAGGTATAGGACACAGACATGTCACATGACATCAGGGCAGTGTCGTATCCCGTCATGCGCACGCCGCCCTCCGGCTTGGTGTACCAGCCGCAGAAGGTGTACTCGGAGCCCGCGGGAGTGGGGTTGCCTNCGTCACCCGTCTTGAGCTGTCCCGCAAGGGCGCCGTCCCGCAGCGTGTAACCCGCCTGCGCGCTCGTGTAGGCGGTGCCGCCCATGTCCGTGTTGGGGTCAAAGGTAACCTCGCGCGTGTTGCCCTCCCAGATGGCATAGAGCGTGATGGTGGCGCCGTCGATGTTCACGACCTTGCTGATGTCCTGGTCGCCGGTACCCGCGTAAAGAGCCGACTGGGCGCTCGAGGAGAGGGCCCAGCCCACCTGGTGGTAGCCAAAGCGCGCAAACTCAGGTGCCGCCTGCGGCAGGGAGTAGACCTCGTCATAGCCCAGCGTCGCCGTCGTCCGCTGACCATCGCCGCCATTGGCGTCAAAGGCCAGCTTGTACTTGATGGGCTCCCATTGGAGGTAAAGCTCGGTCGTGGTGCCGGCAGCCGGCTCGGTCGTGGCGTCAAAGGTTGCCGACAAGGGACAGGCCGTACCCGAGCCATCAGCAGCGGTGTTCCAGGACACCGGCTTGTAGCCGTTGTAGGTCCACAGAGCCGGCGCCGACGACGCATAGCTGCCGCTGATCTTCTTGGGGATGATCATGACGGTGCTCGTGACGTCCGAGCCGTCAGGCGCGTTGTAGTGGTAGTTGACGGTGGCGCTGTTGTAGGAGCTCACCGGCGTGAGGTAGCCCGACTGCGTGTTGTAGAGCTGGGCGCGAGCAAGGGTCTTGTCGTGCTTGGTCTCGTCATAGGACGTGGAGCCGACGAGCGAATTGGCGCTGTAGTAGCAACCCTTGAGCAAGGGGCTCTTCCAGAACATGTAGTCCGATGAGGAAAGCGTGCTTCCCGTGGCATCAGCCGTCATGGAGCTGTAGATGGTCCTGAGCGCCGGATCGTTTGCAAACATTCCGTGGGCGTCCGTGAGACCCGACCAATCGAAGCCAGAGAGGTCGACCTGCGTGAGCTTGGTGCAGCTCTCAAAGGCCTCTGAGGTGTTCTTGAGGTTCGGGCTCGTCTTGGCTCCCGAGAGGTCAAGGTTGGTGAGGTTCTTGCAGCCCTTGAAGGCATTTTGCATTGTCGTCACCTGGCGCATGTCCCAGCCGCTCATGTTGACGCTCTCAAGTGCTGTGTTGCCCGACATGACGAGGAAGTTCAATATCGACGTCACGCAGGGCGTGTTCCAGCTAGAGAGGTCGAGGGACTTGAGCGAGTAGCAGCGGGCAAACGGTGCTTCCATGTAAAGGACGCACGAGGCGTCGAAGTACTCGATGTTCTCGATCTCGGTCATGTTCTGGAAGTCGCAGAACCAGTCGCGGATGCTCATCACCTTGATGGTGGTGAACGAAGGGTCGAAGGTAACCTTGGTGATGGCTTTCGTGCCCGTCGTGGCATTGGTGTCCGCGTCCCACGCGGGCGGCAGGGTGTTGGTCGAGAAGTCGGTCCAGAGCTTGCCGTCGTAACCCACGGGCTCGGTGCCCATGAACGTCATGTGCTCCAGGGTCCCGTCGCCGTCGTCATCGGACTGCAACGCCCAGAACTGCTGCTTGTGAGCGTACTGGGCATAGAGCGTAGTGTCCTCCGAGAGCGCGACGATGTCGGAGGCAAGCACGCGCGCACCACCCTCGGGCTTGGTGTACCAGCCCGTGAAGGCATAGTCGGCAACGGTCGCAGTACCCCCGGATGACTTGGGGTTCACGTAGGTCGTCGTGTCGGCAGGGACCGGCGGATCCGTGGGAAGTCGATACGACGAACCCGTGGACATAGTGGCCGAGAGCTTGCCATCAGCGTAGTCAAAGCCCGACTGGGCCCCGGAGTAGCCCGCGCCCGAGAAGGTGGCGTTGGAGGTGGCATCAAAGGTCACGCGATAGCTGTTGGGCTTCCACACCGCATAGAGCGTCACCGTCTCGCCGTCTGCCGCCTTGAAGGACTGACCGCTCACGGACGCGCCCTTGTTATAGGCGGCCGACGCCGCCGTGGGCGTGAGACCCCAACCAGACAGCGTGTAGCCCATGCGCGAGAAGCCAGCCCCGTCGGACAGGCTCGTACCTGTGGTATAGGCCACATTCTCCTGCGCCGCCACACTGCCCAGGCCACCGTTTGCGTCGTAGGCGATCCTAAAGGTGCTCTCCTGCCACTGAAGGTAGAGGTCGAGCGTAGAGCCCGCGGAAGGCTCGAGGGAGGCGGTCATCTGGGAGCCAAGGTCCACCTTCGTGCCAGAGCCATCGGCGGCCGTGTTCCAGCTCAGGGCGGCGAACCCCGTGCGCGACCACAGGGCACCAGCAAGCTCGGGATACGCGGACAGGATGCCCGAGGACACGGTAGGCGTAGAAACATCCGTGAAGACGTCGGCGCCACCGTCGTTCATGTGATACCTGATGATATAGGTATTGTTGATGGTGGCCGGCGTAAGGTAGCCGTTGGTCACCGCCGTCTGGCAACGGCCATAGAGAGCGTTCCTATAGTTGGAGGAGTCGCTTGACGCAACCTGCGAGAGCTTGGTCTCCCGTGCGGTTCCGTCGGCATAGATGTACTTGCCCGAAAGAGCGTTGCAGCCATCGAAGATGGAGGTGGTGGAGAGGGAGCTGGGCATCGACGTCCCGGGTGACACCAGGATCGTCTTGAGCGCGGAGCAGCCCTTGAACATGTCCACAAGGCGATTTGCGGTGGGTACCTTGTCAAACGTGAATCCAGTCATATCCAGGTAGGCCAGGTTCTTGCAACTCCCGAACATCTGGTTGAAGTTTGCAGACCTTGTAGAGGTGGCACCCGTCATGCGCAGCGTACTCAGGTTCGTGCAGCCGTCAAAGCAGACCTGGAAGCTCGTGCAGTTGGCAAAATTCCATCCCGTGAGGTCGATGGTCTTGACGCCGGCGGAGCCATAGAACGAGGCGCCGAGCGAGCCCACGGCCTCGACGTTCCACTGCGAGAGGTCGATCGTCTCGGCATTGGAGTAGGCGAAGATCCAGTCCATATCCTGAGCGCGGGAGGTGTCGATATAGTTGAGGTTGATGTACTCGTCAACCGCGTAGAGGTTGTAGAAGTACGAATGCATGTGGAGGAGCTGGACGCTCTTGAAGCTCTGGTCTACCTCAACCTTCTTGAGCGTGTCGCGATAGATCGTCCAGCCAGGCTTGTTCTCGCCGGAGGT
>CAJOGH010000169.1:2368-7014 GCA_905233865.1 uncultured Atopobiaceae bacterium | reverse complement strand
GGTAGATGGCCGTCACACCCAGCCCGCGCAGGTAGTCCAGCTTGCTCATGATGCCGCGCAGCGTGCCGCCGTAAAAGTCCCAACAGGCTATGGAGCCGTCGGCGTTGCGCTCGTAGCGGGGAGCCTTGTACCAGTCGTCCACGAAGGCGCGACGCGGCCCGCGGCGCGGGTGCGACAGCGCGGCGCTCACGTTCTCGGCGTAGTCGTCCCCGCGGCAGAAGCGGTCGGGGAATATCTGGTAGACGATGCCGCCACGCAGCCACTCGGGGGCGACCTCGCGCGGCACGTAGACGGTCAGCTGGAACGACGCGGGCGACGCGTCGCCCGGGCCCTGCACGCCCAGGCCGCCGGTGGTCCCGGGGCGGGCGCCATAGGTGGCGGACTCCTCCCCGTCGGTCACCTTGAAGCTGTACCAGATGATCTGGGGCTTCTCGACCTGCAGCACGCAGGACAGCACGGCGCCAAAGTCGGTCTTTGACGCTTGCATGGGTATGTTCTTCTCGCCCTCTCCGTCGATCCAGATGCGCAGCGTGCCCTCTGGGTCGACGCAGTCCTCCACGTCCAGCGTTAGATGGACGGCGCCGCCCGCAGGGACGGCGCCAAATGGATTCCTGTAGGCTGAGGTACGACTGTTGTGTATAAGCTTCATAACCTGCCTTAGCTTCTCCGCTTGATGTAGCGGGTCACCTCCGGGTGTAAGGAGTGGTAGATGTCAACGTAGTCGTCAGCGGCCTTGGCCCAGCCAAAGTCCACGCTCATGGCCTGGCGGATGATGTTCTGCCACTTGTCCTGCTGGGTCCAGAAGATCTCGCAGGCATACAGCAGCACGCCAGCCATCTCGTCGGCGTTGAAGTTGGCAAAACGGAAGCCCGTGCCCTCGCCGGTGTACTCGTTGTAGGCGTTGACGGAGTCCACCAGGCCGCCCGTCTCGCGGACCAGGGGCAGCGTGCCATAGCGCATGGCGATCATCTGCGACAGGCCGCAGGGCTCAAACTGCGACGGCATGAGGAACAGGTCGGCGCCCGCGTACACGCGGTGGCTAAAGGCCGAGTCAAAGGTGATGCACGCGCGCATCTGACGGTTGTACTTCCAGTCAAAGTAGCGCATGGAGTCCTCGTACTCGCGGTCGCCGGTGCCAAGCACGACCACCTGGATGCCGCGGGACATGAGCGTCTCCATGGCGTACTGGACCAGGTCGAGGCCCTTCTGCTTGGTCAGGCGTCCCACCATGGCAACGAGCGGGCGGGTGGGGTCGATGTCCAGGTTGAGCTCCTCCTGCAGCGAGCGCTTGCACTCGGCCTTGCCGGAGAGGTCGTCAACGCTGTACTTGGCCGCGATGAGGTCGTCCGTGGCAGGGTTGTACTCCTCCATGTCAATGCCGTTGAGCACGCCGTGGAGGTCACCCGCGCGAGCCTGGAACAGGCCCTCGAGGTGCTCGCCAAAGAACGGGAGCTTGAGCTCCTCCGCGTAGGTGGGGCTCACCGTGGTGAGGGCGTCGGAGTAGCACAGGGCGCCCTTCATGTAGTTGATGGTCTTGTCCTCGATGTAGAGCTGGTCGCGGGCGGCCGGCACACCGGACAGGCCAAGGACGTCCTCCAGGACGAAGTCGGAGTACTGGCCCTGGAACTTGACGTTGTGGATGGTGAACACCGTGCGGATGTTCTCGTAGAGCGGCATGCCCATGTAGAACTCGCGCAGGAACACCGCGGCCATGGCGGACTGCCAGTCGTTGAGGTGCAGGATGTCGCACTGCATGCCCTCGACGTACTCCATGGCCTCAAGGACGGCCTTTGAGAAGAACGCAAAGCGCTCGCCGTCGTCAAAGTAGCCGTACGGGGCCTCGCGGTTAAAGTAGGCCTCGTTGTCCACGAAGTAGTAGTCGATGCCCTTGTACTCCAGGTGCTCGATGCCACACCAGACGTTGCGCCAGGCAAGGGGCACGTAGAAGTCCGCCACGTGCTCCAGCTGCTCGATAAAGTCCCAGGGGATGGTGCCGTAGCACGGCATGACCACGGAGACCTTCTCGCCAGCCTCCTTGATGGCGGGAGGAAGAGCGCCGGCAACGTCGGCGAGGCCGCCGGTCTTTACGAACGGCGTGCACTCGGACGCGACAAACAGAACCTTGAGCTTCCTTCTAGTAGCCATCACGCGTGTCCCTTCTCCTTGATGAGGATGTCCTCAGGGGTGCCGCGGAACTCGGTGCCCGCGGGGATGACGTTGTGTCGGTCGATGATGGCGTTCTCAACGCGAGCGCCGCTCTCGATCACGCAGCCCTGCATGATGATGGAGTTGCGAACCGTGGCGCCGGACTCGATGACGATGCTACGACCCAGGATGGAGTCGGCGACGGAGCCATAGACGCGCGTGCCGGCACTGATGAGCGAGTTGCGGACGTAGCAGCCGCGCTCGTACTTGGTCGGGGGCGTGTCGTGGGCCTTGGTCTTGATGGAGCGCGCCGGGTCAAAGAGCTGGTCGGAGATCTTGGGATCCAGCAGTTCCATGTTGTGCGCAAAGTAGGCCTCAGTCGTAAAGACGGGCGCGGCGTAGCCCTCATAGATGTGAGAGCGAACGTCCACGCGGCCAAAGTCGCCCTCCATGGCCTCAAAGAGGTCCATGTAGTCGACGGCCTCGTACCAGTCCAGGAGGCGAAGGAGCAGCTCACGGTCGGCGATGAAGCAGTCAAGGAAGGCGGTGTCGCCGTACGTGACGCCGTGCTTGGTGGCACGGACGCGCTCGCCGTCAAACATGACACCCACGGTGTCCGCGTCATCCTCGGTGCACAGGCGTGTGAGCATGGTCACGTCGGCGCCGGACTGCTCATGGGCTGCGACGAGCTCGGAGTAGTCGATGTTGTAGACGTAGTTGGACGCCGAGCAGATGACGTACTTGGCATCCGAGCGCGTCAGGAAGCTCTTGTTGTGAAGGATGTCGCGGATCAGGAAGCGCGCGCCGCTGCGGGAGGTGCCAAAGGCAGAGCCGGGCAGCACAAAGAGGCCGCCGTTCTTGCGGTCGAGCATCCAGTCCTTGCCGGAGCCAACGTGGTCGATAAGAGACCGGTAGTTGTAGGGCATAACGAGGCCCACGGTGCGGATGCCGCAGTTGACCATATTGGACAGCGGGAAGTCGATCATGCCGCGAACGGCAGGGACGCGACCGGGCGCTCCTCGGTGAGCACGCTTCGACGAGACGTCGAGTAGTTAGCGGTAATGAGGCCAATAACCTTCTCCATGGTTACTCCTCCCCCTTTCCGACCACGACGTCATTCCCAATGACGGCGGTGTCCTTGGTCATGTCGACGCTGCCAAGGACAACGTCTTCCTCTACGATCGAATTCTCGCCCAGGATGGCGCGGACGATGTGCGCACCCTCCTTGACGACGGCGCCCGGGAGCAGGACGGAGTCCTCGACGATGGCACGGTCGCCCACGTAGGCGTCGGTGGACAGGATGGAGTGGCGGACGGTGCCAAAGACCTTGCAGCCGTTGCCCACCAGCGAGTCCGAGATGGAGCCGTCGGGGCCCACGTAGTGCGGCGGGCGGATGGACGGGTTGGACATGATGGGGAAGTCCGTGGACGAGATGTCAAACTCGGGCTTGTCGCCAAGCAGGTCCATGCTGGTCTCGTGGTAGCTGGAGATGGTGCCCACGTCACGCCAGAAGCCCTCGAACCTAAAGGTGTACAGGCGCTTCTGGTCGGCCAGGAGCTTGGGGATGATGTCGTTGCCAAAGTCGTGCTCGGACTGCTGGTCGACGGCGTCCTCCTTGAGGGTGTCAATCAGCAGCTTGGCGTTGAAGATGTAGATGCCCATGGAAGCCAGGTTTGAGTCGGGCTTGTTGGGCTTCTCGGTGAACTTGAGGATCTTCTCGTCCTCGTCCTGGGTGATGATGCCAAAGCGGCTGGCCTCCTCCCAGGGCACGGGCATGACCGCGATGGTGAGGTCGGCGTTGTGCCTGATGTGGTTCTCCAGCATCTTGTGGTAGTCCATGCGGTAGAGCTGGTCGCCAGAAAGGATCAGAACGTACTCGGCATCGTTCTGCTCGAGGAAGCCGATGTTCTGGGTGACGGCATCTGCCGTGCCGGCGTACCAGGCGCCACCGGTCTGCGTCGCGTAAGGAGGCAGGATGGACACGCCGCCATCGCGGCTGTCCAGGTTCCACGCCTCACCGGTGCCGATGTAGGAGTGCAGGAGGTAGGGCCGGTACTGAGTAAGCACGCCCACGGTGTTGATACCCGAGTTCGCACAGTTGGAAAGTGCGAAGTCGATGATGCGGAACTTGCCGCCAAACGAGACCGCCGGCTTGGCGATGCTACTGGTCAGCGCCCCAAGTCGACTTCCCTGGCCGCCGGCCAGGAGCATTGCCACGCACTCTTTCTTGCTCATCAGCTCTACCTCCATTGAACTACAGTTTCTTTTTAGAAACAGCTACCTACATACTATGCATCCCAAATGTCCTTTGCGTACTCACGAATCGTTCGATCGCTCGAGAAGTACCCTGAGCGGGCGGTGTTCATAAGAGCCATTCTATTCCAGGTCTCCTTGTCGGCGTAGATCTGGGTCAGCTCCTCCCACGCCTCGACGTAGGAAGTGAAGTCGGCAAGGACGAAGTCGGGGTCGTTCGCATCCATGAGGTTGGTGCGAATGGACTC
>CAJOGH010000169.1:0-2205 GCA_905233865.1 uncultured Atopobiaceae bacterium | reverse complement strand
TAGGTGCCAAGCGTGATGGCGCCGTTCATCATGAGCTTCATGTTGGAGGTGCCAGAGGCCTCGGCGCCGGCCGTGGAGATCTGCTCGGAGATATCCGCCGCGGGGTAGATGAGCTGCGCGTTGGACACCGCGAAGTTGGGCACGAAGCAGACGGCGATCTTGCCCTTGGCGCGCGGGTCGTTGTTGATCACGTGCGCCACGGAGTTGATGAGGCGGATGACCTCCTTGGCAAAGATGTAGCTCTGCGCGGCCTTGCCCGAGAAGATGAACGTGGTGGGCTGCATCTCAAAGTCGGGATCGTCGCAGACGCGGTTGTAGAGGTCCATGACCTTGAGGATGTTGAGCAGCTGGCGCTTGTAGGCGTGGAAGCGCTTGACCTGCACGTCAAAGAGCATGGTGCAGTCGAGCTGCTGACCCGTGGTCTTCTCGACGTAGTCGGCCAGACGGCGCTTTGCCTTGGTGCGGGCGTCGGACATCTTAAAGAGGAAGCTCTTGTCGTCCGCCAGCTTCTCAAGCTTGACGAGCTCCGCGGCGTCGTCCATCCAGCCGTCGCCAATGGCGTCGGTGACCAGCTTGGCGTAGGGCGGGTTGGACTCGGCAAAGAAGCGCCTGGGGCTGATGCCGTTGGTCTTGTTGTTGAACTTCTCGGGCGTGAGCGTGTAGAAGTCCTTGAGGACCGTGCGCTTGAGAATGTTCGTGTGAAGGTCGGACACGCCGTTGACGGAGTGCGCGCAGATGATGGACAGATTGGCCATGCGCACCTCGCCGTCCCAGAGGATGGACGTGCTGCGCAGGAGGTCCTGCCAGTTCTCGCGGTCCTGCGGGAAGGAATCGCGGTAGCGGCGGTTGATCTCGTCGATGTACATGTAGGTGCGCGGGATCAGGCGACGGAAGGTCTCGATGGGCCACTTCTCCAGCGCCTCGGGCATGACCGTGTGGTTGGTGTAGGAGATGGTCTTGGTGACGATCTCCCAAGCCTCGTCCCACTCGTAGCCCTCGCCGTCCACGAGCAGACGCATGAGCTCGGGGCCGCACATGGCGGGGTGGGTGTCGTTGGTGTGGATGGCAACGTACTTGGGCAGCTGACGCAGGTCATCACCGTGCTCGCGCTTGAACGTGCGCAGGATGGACTGGAGTCCAGCGGAGACGAACAGGTACTCCTGCTTGAGGCGCAGGATGCGGCCGTGCTCGCCGGAGTCGTTGGGGTAGAGGATCGTGGAGATGGCCTCGACGTCGGTGCGGAAGCGGTTGGCGCCCGCGTAGTCGCCGGCGTTGAATGCGTCAAGGTCAAAGTCCTCGTGCGCGGGCTCGGCCGACCAGATGCGGAGGTGGTTGACGGTCTTGCCGCCGTAACCGACGATGGGCACGTCGTAGGGCACGGCGCGGACCTCCTCGCCGCCCTCCCAGCTGTACCAGTAGTTGCCGTCCTCCTTCTCATGGCGGACGACGTCACCACCAAAGCGGACCGTGACGGCACTCTCGGGCTTGCGGACCTCCCAGGGGTAGGAGTGCTCCAGCCAGTTGTCGGTCTTCTCGACCTGGCAGCCGTTCTGGATCTCCTGACGGAACAGGCCGTAGCGGTAGCGCATGCCGTTGCCAAAGCCCTGGATGCCCTCGTGGGCCATGGAGTCAAGGAAGCAGGCGGCAAGGCGACCTAGGCCACCGTTGCCAAGGCCGGGGTCGACCTCCTGGGCCAGCAGGTCGTCGAGCGAGCAGCCCAGGTCCTTGAGCGCCTCCTCGACCATGTCGCGAATGCCAAAGTTGATCAGGTAGTTGTCAAGCAGGCGACCGATAAGGAACTCGAGCGAGAAGTAGTAGACCTTCTTCTTGCCGGCCTTGGTGGCCTCCTTCTGGGTCTGCGCGCCTATCTTGCGCGCCTGGTCGGCGACGAGCTCCGCGATGACGCAGAAGCGCTCGCTGTCGCTGGCGTCCTCGAAGTCCTTGCCCAGGACCGTGGGGAACGCGGCGAGGTACTGCTCTTTGATCTCTTCCTTGGACTTGTACACCTGGGCCATAGCGGGCCTTTCTCTACGGACGAAAGCGGCGGGCCGCATGACCCGCCGCATCGCCAATGAACTACTTCTTGGAAATCTTCTTTGCGGTCGGCTTTGCCGCGGGCTTAGCGGCCGTCTTGGCGGCCGGCTTTGCCGCAGGCTTTGCCGGCGCGTCCTTCTTGGCCGCGGGCTTGGCAGCCGTGGTGGCCTT
>CAJOGH010000168.1 GCA_905233865.1 uncultured Atopobiaceae bacterium | reverse complement strand
TCGCTCGCCTGGTCCTCGTTGTCCGCTCGGGAGGCGCTCACTTGGAAACAACTCCCCCAAAGCGACGCTCGCGCGACTGGAAGCTCTTGATAGCGCGCAGCAGCTCCCAGCGATCGAAGTCGGGCCAGAGCAGATCGGACACGTAGAACTCACTGTAGGCAAGCTGCCACAGCAGGTAGTTGGAGAGCCTGAGCTCGCCCGAGGTGCGAATGAGCAGCTCGGGGTCGCCCACGTTGGCTGTGTACAGGCGGCTCGCGATAGCGTCGGCGTCAATGTCAGCGGCATCCATGGTGCCGGCGGCGCACTCCTGGGCGAGCTCGCGGGCAGCGCGGACGATCTCGGCACGAGAGCCGTAGTTGACGGCCAGGGCAAGCGTCATGCCCGTGTGGTCTGCCGTCTCCTCGATGCCGCGGTAGAAGGTCTTCCTGGTTCGCTCCGGCAACGCCTCGAGGTCGCCCATGAGCTCAAGGCGGACGTTCTCGCGATGGAACAGCGGGAGCTCCTTGACGAGCGTCTTGGCAAAGAGTGCCATGAGGAGGTCGACCTCGCGCTGGGGGCGCTTCCAGTTCTCGGTAGAGAACGCGTAGGCGGAAAGGTTGTCTATGCCCAGGCGCACGCAGGCCGTGATGGTCTCGCGCAGCGACTTGACGCCCGCCTCATGACCGGCGCTACGGTCCAGACCACGCGAGGTGGCCCAGCGACCGTTGCCGTCCATGATGATGGATATGTGCCTCGGCAGCCTGCCGTGGTCGATGTCATCAAGGCTGACATCGGCGGGCGGGTTGCAAAAGTAGAAGTTGAGCTTGGTCTCGTCCCTATCCAAGGCTAGATCTCCATGACCTCTGCCTCTTTGGCGGCAAGCATCTCGTCGATCTTGGCAACGTAGGTGTCCGTGAGCTTCTGGATCTGCTTCTGCTCGCGGTTGACCTCGTCCTCGGTGAGCTCCTCGTCTCGAGAGACGGCGTTGTTGGCGTCGCGACGGACGTTGCGGACGGCCACGCGAGCATCCTCAGCAAGGCCGCGGCACTCCTTGGCGAGCTCGCGACGGCGCTCCTCGGTGGGGCTGGGGAACGGCAGGCGGACGCACTGACCGTCGTTGGAGGGGGCGATGCCAAGGTCAGAGGAGGCGATGGCCTTCTCGACCGCAGAGAGGACGGACTTGTCCCAGGGCTCGACGACGAGCATGGAGGCCTCGGGGACCTTCACGGCAGCGAGCTGCGTGATGGGCGTGGGGGTGCCGTAGTAGTCGACCTTGATCTCGTCAAGGATGTGCGGGTTGGCACGGCCGGTGCGCACCTTGGAGAAGTTGGCGGTAAGGGCGGTGACGCACTTTTCCATGCGCTCGCGCGCGTTGTTGGTAACCTGGCTCATCTGTTACTCCTCTCCGACGATGGTTCCGACGTCCTCACCGCTCAGAGCGCGGTCAAAGACGTCCTCCTCGTCAATGTTGAACACGAGAATGGGAAGGTTGTTGTCGTGGCAGAGCGCGGTGGCCGTGGCATCCATGACCTTGAGGTCGCGCGTAAGCACGTCAAGATAGCTGATCTCGTCAAAGCGGGTGGCGTCGTCGTGGACCATGGGGTCCTTGTCGTAGATGCCGTCCACCTTGGTGGCCTTCATGAGGACCTCTGCGTCCATCTCCAGGGCGCGCAGGGCGGCCGCGGTATCGGTGGTGAAGTAGGGGTTGCCCGTGCCGCCGGCAAAGACGACCACGCGACCCTTCTCGAGGTGACGCAGTGCCTTGCGGCGAATGTAGGGCTCGGCCATCTGGTGCACGTCGATGGAGCTCATGACGCGGCAGTCCATGCCGTGCTTCTCAAAGGCGTCCTGCAGGGCAAGGGCGTTGATGATGGTCGCAAGCATGCCCATGTTGTCGCCCTGGGCGCGCTCCATGCCATCGGCCGCGCCCGAGACGCCGCGGTAGATGTTGCCGCCGCCCACGACGACGGCAATCTGCGCGCCCTTGTCGTGAACCGGCTTGATCTGGTTGGCCATCTTGTCCAGCATGGCACGGTCCAGGCCAAAGTCCTGGTCGCCCATGAGGGCCTCGCCAGAGAGCTTGAGCAGGACACGCTTGTACTTGTAGTCACTCACGAAGGCCTCCTTAGCCTCGTACACAATCCGACTAATTCTAGCAGAGGGAATGTGGTAGCTCACGCACGCGTCAAGATGTCGCGATATCGTCTCAATGCGTCCTCATCATGCCGACAAGAGCCTCAAGGTTCGCGGCACAAAAGAGGCCCCGACGATTGCCGGGGCCTCAAGCGTGCTTCTAGGCGTGAGTCTTACTCGCCAAAGGTGAAGCGCTCGAAGGAGACGACCTCGATGGTGTCGCCACAGGCCTTGGAGACCTTGGCAGCGTAGTCGTTGATCGTCATGTTGCCGTCCTTGATGAAGTCCTGCTCGGTGAGGACGCGCTCCTTGTAGAACTTCTCGAGCTTGCCGGTGGCGATGCGCTCCTGGATGGCCTCGGGCTTGCCGGACTCGGCGGCCTGAGCCATGTAGATGCTCTTCTCGCGCTCGACGACGTCAGCGGGGACGTCCTCGCGACGAGCAGCCAGGGCGCCGGCAGCGGCGACCTGCATGGCCACGTCGTGGGCGAAGGTCTTGAACTCGTCGTTGTCAGCGGTGGCCTGGTTGGCGAACTTGAACTCGACGAGGGTGCCGAGCTTGCCGCCCAGGTGGATGTAGGTGGAGAAGGCGCCAGCGGCGGTCTCGTGACGGGTGAAGCGGGCTATCTTCATGTTCTCGCCGATGACGTGGATCATCTCGGTGAGAGCGGCCTCGACGGTCTCGCCGTCGCAGTCAGCGGCCTTGAGGGCATCCTCGTCGACGGGGTTGGCCTTGGCCACGACCTCGGCGATCTTGGCGGCAAAGCCGGTGAACTTGGGGTTGGTGCCCACGAAGTCGGTCTCGCAGGAGAGCTCGAGCAGGGCGGCGACGGTGGCGTCGTCGGACAGGTAGGCGCCCACGGTGCCCTCGTTGGTGGCGCGGCCGGCCTTCTTGACGGCCTTGGCGACGCCCATCTCACGCAGGACGTCGACGGCCTTCTCGAGGTCGCCCTCGGCCTGGACGAGCGCCTTCTTGCACTCCATCATCGGGGAGTCGGTCATCTCACGGAGCTTCTTGACAAGCGCGGCAGTAACCTGAGCCATAGTACAT
>CAJOGH010000167.1 GCA_905233865.1 uncultured Atopobiaceae bacterium | reverse complement strand
TACCGGAGCTGGCTGCCACAAGGGTGGAACTACCAGGTGTTTTTGCCGAGGCACCTGTACTTTGGCGCGAGCGCGGGCTCTCCGTTCGTCCCGGGCATCCACATAGCGTCTCCCGACGGCCGCTCTTCCATCGAGCACATCACCACCAACGCTTACCGCGACCCCACCGGCATGGCGGTGGGTCCCTTTGCCCAGATGGGCCTCGCGGGCGGCATGATGGGTGGCATGGGCGGCATGACCCCCGGCAACGGACAGATAGGCCTCGACGGGCTCATCCACTACCCCAACAGCGTGATGGACCCGCGCGACTTCGTGCGCCTGCGCCCCTTCGTCGACGCGCCGGACTACTGCGACGAGGTAGCCTTGCGCGCGCAGCTGGAAGGCGTGCAGGTCATCGGGCAGGCCGACCAGGACGACTTCGCGCGGCAGCGCATGGAGAGCGTCTTGTCCCAGGCTCCCGAGCAGCTGCGCCAGAGCATCTGGTATCGGTGGTTCCGCCGCACCTACCGCGGCCTGCGCGCGGGCGAGCCCGTGATCATGGTCGTGGAGACGCAGGTCTCCACGAATGGCTGGAACGTGTCCCACCAGGCGCCGCAACAGCCTGTGCAGCAGGCTCCCTCGGGGCTCTTTGGCCGCATGGCAGCCATGATGGGCGGTGTGGCACAGCAGGCGATGTCGTCCATGGCCCAGGCCAACATGCCCCGTCTGTGGAACACCGACTACGAGCTCGTGATGATCGCTCCCGAAGCGCAAGCGCAGGAGGTCTTCGAGGAATACGACCGCGTGAGGCACTCCATTGAGCTCGGGCGCGACTTCGCGCAGGGGCAGGCTGCCGTGGAGCGCGTGATCATGCAGACAATGCAGCAGGCCAACAGCACGTTTGCCAACGCACAGGCCCAGATGGCCGCCGACCGCGCGGCCTCGTGGGATCGCCGGGCCGCCATCATCGCCGACACCAACGCCTATACCACCAACGTGATGCGCCAGATGAACGCCAGCAACGCCGCCACGAACGAACGCGTGGCACAAGGGTGGTCCGAGGCGATCCGCGGGGTCAACAGCTACGTCGGCGCCGACGGGCGCGTGGTGGAGGCCGATGTGCGCTACGACCACGTGTACCAGGGAGTCCCGGGCTCGCAGTGGGGGAGCGACCGCTACGTGGCCACCGAAGGGGACTGGCTGGAGCCTTGCGTAGACTTCGTCGAACTGCCCAAACGGCACCTGTGACACAGCTCGAGCCAGGGCCGCAACACAAGACGAGGGCGTTCCCGCAGGAACGCCCTCGTACAAGCGATGGTGGAGACGAAGGGGCTCACACCGCGCGGATCTCGGTGAAGGAGTACACGTTGAGCTTGACGTACCAGTAGGCGGGAATCACGCCGTAGTACACGTCGTAATCATATACGGCAACCTTGCCCACCGACCTGTTGTTCTTGATGTCGTACATGTCGGCCGAGTAGGTGCGCTTGTGGGACACACTGGCCGAGTCGCTCTTTTCGGTACGCGACGGATCGCCCACGATGGCGTAGGACATCTGGTGGTCGTTGTTGCACGAAATACTGGTCTTGTTCCACGTTTTGCCAAAGGCCATGCCGTTGCCCCAGGTGTTGAGCGCGACCAGCCCCACGCAGTTGAACTCGCTAAAGATGCTGGTGGCGTTCTCGTAGCCGGGGATGGTGCGCACGTAGCTCTCGCGCTTGGCCATCGTTTCAAGGTCGGAGCGGCTCATGGTGGACTGGTGGGAGTAGCTCTTCTCCTTGTCCTCGTCGCGCGAGCTCATCAGGTCTCCAAAGACGTTCGTAAACGAAGCGTTGTTGGAGTTGTCCCACGGGAACACGAGGGCGGGGTGGTCGCCGTTCCAGCCGTTGTACTTCTTGTAGCGCAGGTTGTTCACGGTGCACAGCACGGTGCCGTCGCTGCGGTCGCGCGTCTGGGGCATGAGCGAGCCGTCCTCGCCGATGAGCTTGTTCACCGCGTCGGCCTTGTCCATGAGGGAAGAGAGGTTCTGCTGGAACACGGCCTTGGTCGTCTCGTCTGACGTGGCGGCAATCTGCTGGTTTAGCTCGTTGGAAGCGGCCAGGTAGGCGTAGGTGAAGGCCCCACCCACATAGGAGAGGAACACACCGCGCGCGTAGAAGGTCTCGGGCTCCCAGTTCACGTTGGACGCCGTGTAGTCAAAGAAGCTGCGTGCGCCGCCCGAGAGCTGCGTGGCGCCGTTGCCCGTGATGGCATCGGCCAGCTCGGATGCCACCTGGTAGGCCGACTTGCCGCCCGCCGTGAGGCGCGACTGCTGCTGCGTCTGGTTGTACAGCTTTTTGAGCGCCTTGCCCGAAGGAGTGCTGTCGCCGTCGGCAATCTTGTAGCTGTCGCGGTCGGTCGCGTCTTTGAGGGCGCCCATGGCGCTGGTAACCCAGGGACGGTAGGCCAGGCCCTGCTGCGCGAGCTGCGTGAGGGTGCCCACCTGGGTCTTGTAGTCCACACTCTTCTCCAGCTTGTCGAGCTGGTAGGTGATGTTGCCGAGCTGGGAGGTGATGGTGTCGAGGCGGCCGTCTATGGCAAGGACCTGCTTCATCACGTCGGCAATGCTCCAGGTGGTGGGGGTCATGGTGTCCACGATGGTGGAGATGATGCCTACGATGGAACCCGCGCCGGTGATGAAGCCGCCCACACCGGTCTTCTCAAAGGTCTTGAAGGCGGTAGCGAAGGTGCCGATGACCTTGAGCACCTCCGACGAGTACTTGAGGGCCTCGCTGGCCTTCTTGGCGTCGTCCTTGGAGGCCTGGGTTTCCAGCATTCGCTCGTTCTCGTCAGTCACCTCGTCGGACCAGAGCGGCACGTCGGTCTCCCACGACTCTCCCAGGCCCACCAGGTTGTACACCGTGGTGTCCAGCTCCACGTCGTCGGGCAGCTCGATGCCCCAGGTGTTGGTGATGCCGCCGGCTACCGACACGCCCTGCGCCATGCGGGCGGCCAGCTGGTAGGCGTACAGGTCGAGGAAGGAGGCGGTATCCTCGACGCCGTAGGCGCTCTGCAGCTCGGCAAGTTCGTCGGCCGAAAGGCTGACGACAAACTCCTTCTGGTACGCGGAGCTGGGCAGCGTGAAGCTGCCGCCGATGAGCTCGACCAGGCCCTCGTCGGCAAAGGTCACGTGCGACTCGGTGACGCCCGTGGACACCACGCGCACCACCAGATGCAAGCTTGCGTTGCCCTGGCTGTCCATCTCCCAGCCCTTGCCGTCCATGCCGCGCTCTATGTAGGCCGTGAGCTGGGGCTTCGTGTATGACAGCTCGCTCTCGCGATTGACCTTCGCACCGTAGGCGACCTGCGTGCCGGCGGTGGTTCCCGTGATCTGCAGGCCGCCCTGAGTAAGGGCATTGTCAAGCGCGCTGAACTGCTCATACGGCGTGTTGCCCGGCACCTTCAAGGTGATGGACGCAGAGTTGCCGTAGTCCACGTTGGTGGCGCCTGTTACCTGGATTTCGGGGTTGGCAGGCAAGCTGAACGCCGATGCGTTGTCGGCGCCGGGCAGCTGGGCCGAGCCGAGGCTCACCGTGAGGACGAACGAGTCATTGACGTATGCGCTCTCGGCATCCGGGACGCTCGCGGCCTGGTGGATGACGTTGACGCCCACCACACCCTCTGCCTTTTCGTCGGCAAACGAGCCGGGATTGAACTTGATGGAGCCCACGTGCCCGAAGTCCTCCATGCCGTCGTCCGCGTCGTAGGCTATGCCCGTGACGGTAACGTAGGCGGTGGTGGCACCGTCGCGCCTCACGTTTGCCACGCTGGCGCCCTCCCAGTCGGCGTGCAGCGCGATGGTGCTCGCACTCAGGTTTTGGGCGAACGGCAGGTCGGACTCCACGCGTACCACGGCCTCGGTGGCAAGCGGGTCTACGTCTTGCGCTACCGTGAGCTGCGCGATCACGGTGC
>CAJOGH010000166.1 GCA_905233865.1 uncultured Atopobiaceae bacterium | reverse complement strand
CACAAGTCGAACACACAACGGGCCCTCGGGGACGGCGTTCGCGCAGGTCGGGCGCCAAGGGGCGCCGTAGGCGGTTGTGTGCGAGATGTGTGCTCTTATCGCCCAAGACATCATATTGCGCACTAAGCTTTTCTTGGGAAACGTTTGCGCAGGTAATCAATTCAAGAGTTGATATATTGCGCCCATAAGTGTACGTTACGGAATATACGCCATTGGCACTTGAGGGGGACGAGCCATGGGAATCACCGTCGTGGGGCTTGCGGCACTCGCGATTCTACGAGAGCTCCGAGGGACTGACCGCATTCCGCTGGTCGAGCGTACGTGCGCCTGCGCTCCCCACGCGCCCGGGCGTCGACGCTGGAATCGCGCTGCCGTCGAGCGTTACATCACTAAGGCTGTGGGACGCGACGTGTGCTCGCACCTCCCGGTCATAGAGGTTGCCACGACAGACCGCGATTCCCGCCTTCGCTGCAGGGGCGTAACAAGCCATCTGGCCACGGGCGAACAAAACGACTGGGGGTTCGTGGACGTCGGGGAAGGTTTGCGCGTTGCATCCCCCGAGCTCGTCTATATACAGATGACCGAGCACATGCCACTCCCCGTCCAACTCATGCTGGGATCGGAGCTTTCTGGGTGTTACTCACGCGACGCCGTCAGCCCGCGAGAGGGCGACGTCTCCTTTGGGCTCGAACCCATAACATGCAAGGAAATGGTGCTCGCCCTCTTGCGCAGGCGCGGTCGGCTGCCACACAGAGACAAGGTCGGGCAAGCCGTGGACCATATGGTCGAGTACGCCTGGTCGCCTATGGAGTCTGTGCTTGCAACGATGCTCGAGCTCCCCCGCGAGCTGGGAGGCTACGGCATGGGGCCGCTGCGACTCAACCGCGAGCTTGAGATGTACGAGCTTGGCGACCACGAAACGCGTATCCCAGACATACTCTTTGGGTTCACGGGCGTCGGGATCAACTATGAGGGCGAACCGCATATGCCCACGGGCGAGCTCCTGAGCGCAGCGGAAAAGGCGGCAGCCAACCCGAGCCCACGTGCGATGCGCGAGCTCGAGGACCAGGCGAGGCGGATGCGCGCGAAGATCGTAGACGACAAGCGACGCGACCGCGAACTGATGGAGTATGGCATGAGCGTCATAACGATGACCAAGGATGACCTGAACAACATAACCAGACTCGATCGCGAGATCTATGAGCTGCATCGCCTTGTGTGCCGCAGCGCGAGAAAGCCACCGCTGTCGCGCGACGAGTTTCTGGGCGACGCGAGCCGCACGAGGCTCCGTACGAGCGTGCATCATGGCGCGCCGTAATGTACACTAAGCTTTCTTTGGGAAACGTTTGCCCAGGTAACTTATTAAACTGTTGATAAGAGCACGACGTAAGTGTGCATTACGCACATGCGAGTCTGCGCTACTCCTGCGCGTGGAGCATGTCATAGACCGCCTGGGCCACGTCGTCGGGGATGCCCTTGACCGCGGCGATGTCCTCCACGCTGGCCGCGCGCAGTCGCTTCATGGAGCCAAACGCCCGCTTGAGGGCGCGCTTGCGCTTGTCGCCCACGCCCGGCACCTCGTCCAGGATGGACACGGTCATCGCCTTGTCGCGCAACTCACGGTGGAAGGTGATGGCAAAGCGGTGTGACTCGTCGCGCACCTGCTTTATAAGGTAGAGGGAGGCCGAGCCGCTGGGCAGGACCACCGGTGTGGTGTCCCAGGGCACGAAGACCTCCTCGTCGGACTTGGCCAGGCCGCACACGGGAATGTCCAGACCCAGCGCCTCCAGCTGCTCCATCGCAGCTGTGAGCTGCGGCTTGCCGCCATCGACCACCAGCAGGTCCGGGCGCGAGCCAAAGCGCTCGTCGGCCATGCGCTCCGGCGCATAGCGGCGGCCCAGCACCTCCGACATGCTCACGAAGTCGTTCGCCTCGTCCAGCTCGGCGCGGATCTTAAAGCGGCGGTACTGCGACTTGTCGGGCCGGCCTCCCGTGAACACCACCATGGAAGCCACGGTAAAGCGGCCATGGATGGTCGAGATGTCAAAGCACTCGATGCGCATGGGCGGCGCGTCCAGGGCCAGGGCACTCTCAAGCTGGAGCAGCGCCTCGTTGGAGCGGTCGTCGGCATAGCCGGTCTTGACCATGTAGCGGCGCAGCGCCCAGCGCGCGTTGTCCTGCGCCTTGAGCAGCAGGTGGTGCTTCTCGCCACGAACGGGACGGTGCACCTCGCACGCACGGCCGCGCTTGCCCGCCAGCCACTCACCCAAAAGCTCGGCGTCCTCCAGGTCCTCGGGGACGTTGACCTGCGCGGGAATGTCGGACGTCTCGTCATAGTAGCGCTTGAGGAAACCCTCGCATAGCTCCTGGGCACCCACGTCCATGCCCTTGGTGAGGATGAACTCGCAGCTGCGGACCACGCGCCCCTCACGCACCACGAACACGCAGGCGGCCGAGATGGTCTCCTCGCGGTAGAAGCCGATCACGTCGATGTCCACGGGGGACGGGAACACGACCTCCTGCCGGTCGTCCAGCCCGCGCAGCACGTCGACGCGGTCCTTGTAGCGCCCCGCGCGCTCAAAGTCCAGCTCGGCGGCGGCCTCGCGCATCCTCTCCTCCAGCCGGCCGATGATCTTGGAGCGATGGCCCTGCAGGAACTCGCGCACCTGCGCGACGTTGTCGGCGTAGTCCTCCGGCGTGATGGCGCCCACGCACACGCCCGGCCCCTTGCCCACGTGATAGTCAAAGCAGGGGCGCCCCTCGCGCGCGAGCGTCATGCAGGCAAGGTCAGCCGAGTCGGGATCGGCCTCCAGGCGCCGTCGCGCGCGCTTCCACTCGGGACAGGTTGCCATGCACACCGGCACGACCTTGCGAAGGATGTCGATGGTCTCGCGCGCGGCACGGGAGTCGGTGTAGGGGCCAAAGTAGCGCGTGCCGCTCTTGTGCCGCTCGCGCGTGTACTTGATGGCCGGGAACGTGTCGGAGCTCGTGATGGCTATGAAGGGGTAGCTCTTGTCGTCCTTGAGATCGACGTTGAAGTACGGGTGGTACTGCGCGATGAGGTTGCGCTCCAGCACCAGCGCCTCGTGCTCGGAGCCCACGACGATGTAGTCAAAGTCGGCCACCAGCTGCATCATGAGGGGGATCTTCTGGCGGTCGTCGGCCAGCGTGGTGTACTGGCGCATGCGCGCGCGGAGGTTCTTGGCCTTGCCCACGTAGATGACCTCGCCCGACGCGTTCTTCCACAGGTAGCAGCCAGGCTGGGTGGGAACGCTGTCCACCTGGCGGGCGACGGCCGGGTCCACGGGCTCGGAGCCGTGCGGCAGGCCTTCATCTGTGAGCACGGCACGCTCCTTGTGGTCGGCTTTGTTGGCTACCCAGAGTGTAGCGGCAAACGGCGCGCCTTCACGCAAGCAGCGGACGGGAAGGGCGACAAGAGCCCGCGCAGGCGGCGTCGCCGCTAAAGGGCAAGCGTGGTCCAGGAGCCGTCCGCGCGCGGTACGTCGACGCTCGCGTAGCCCGTCGCGCGCAGGTAGGCGTAGGCGTCGCGGATGCCCCAGCCCACGTCGCAGGCACGGTGGGCGTCGGAGCCCACGGTCACGGGCACGCCGGCGCGGCAGAACGCGGCCAAAAGCTCGGGTGAGGGATAGTAGCCGCCCACGCTCTTGCGCAGCCCCGCGGTTGAGACCTCCACGCGGCGGCCGCAGTCGCGCGCACAGGCCGCCATGCGCTCGTGCAGCGGCGCGAGGTCCATCGTGGGCGCGAGGCCCTCGTTGGCAAAGCGGCGGGGCAGGTCGGGATGGGCCTTATGAATGTCGGACACGATTTCAAGGCCAAAGGTCACCATCTGGGGGTAGCCGATCTCCAGAATATCGATATGGCCATACAACACATCGGCAATGCGCAAGACCTCGTCGTACTTTCCGTGGTCCAAGACCATCTGTAGCTTGGCAGACATCTTTGCGTATCCTTTCTATCGGGCCACACCCATCACCTCAACAGCAACGGATGCCCTTGTCTCAGATGGTAGCAAAGCCATGGTGCAACACATGCCTGACAGGTGCGGTTGGTCGCAAGAATTAGGCAAAAGGGTCTTGATGCACAGACTCCTATGAGAGCCCTGAATTACCACCGGCGCCTTCAAGACGCTGTGACACTTCCTTGACACTTTTGTTGCGAAGACGCCGGGGATGTGCCCCTGGCATCGTTGTATACCCCTATGACAAACAGAGAGGGGACATGGAGGTCCCCAGCCAAGAAAGGAAGTAACCCAAATGAAGAACGCCATCGCCACCAAGCTCTGCGCCGCCGCCTGCGCCATCGCCCTCGTCGCCGCCCCCGCCACGGCACTCGCCTCGCCCGTCGTCCTCGGCGCCAAGGACGCCCCGGTCGTGGCCCAGTCCTACGACTACGGCGACTCGGTCACCATCGCCGCCTACGACGCCGGCTATTCCCTCTCCGAGATCGCG
>CAJOGH010000165.1 GCA_905233865.1 uncultured Atopobiaceae bacterium | reverse complement strand
GATCTCGTCCAGCACGCCAATGCTGTCAGAGGCCTCGGCGGCGTCGCCTCCCTGGGCGAGCGCGCCGGGGACGACCCCCTCAAGCAGGTACTTGTCGACCTCGTCGTAGGTCAGGCGCGCATGGCTTTCCATGACACAGGGGAAGGCCTCGGCATCGCGCACGTTGCCACGCGCGTCCAGGCGCATGGACACGGCCATGGCCAGGCGCGGCTCGTGGGGAACGAGCGAGCAGAGGTTGTTGGAGAGGGCCTCGGGCAGCATGGGGATCACGCGGTCCACGAGGTAGGCCGAGCAGGTGCGCGTGCGGGCCTCCACGTCCAGATGGCTCTCGGGTTGCACATAGTGCGTCACGTCCGCGATGCACACCACGAGCTCATAGCCATCGTCCGTGCGGCGGGCAAACACCGCGTCGTCGTAGTCGCGCGCGTCAGTGGGGTCTATCGTCACGACGCACAGGTCGCGAACGTCGCGCCTGCCCGGCTGGGCAAGGGCCGCGTCGACGTCGAGCTCAAGCGCACCTGCCTCCTTCAGTACGGCCTCGGGGAAGGGCCCCGGCAGGTCGTGCATGGCAATGACCGACTCAATCGCGAGGTTGGGTGCGTCACCCGCGCCCACACGCCTGCGGATGGTGACCACGCCGGCCTCGCGCCTGCGCGGGTAGGTGACGATGTCGGCCACGACCACGTCCCCGTCCCCCACGCCGCAGGCACGGGCGGAGTCGTCGTCGGGGAGAACGAAGAAGTCGTGGTTGCCCATGCGCGTGTCAAGCGGGACGACCGCGCCGAGTGGGCCCGCCACATGGTAGGCGCCGAGCACGGAGCTGTGGGCGCGCTCGACGACGCTCTGGACAAAGGCGCGCTGGCCGCGACCAGGCTCGCGCACGATGGCGGCACGGACGACATCGCCGTCCATGGCCTCGCGCAGCCCATGGGCGGCAACGCGATAGGTCCCCTCCTGCGAGCGGATGGTGCTTCGGCCCGAGCCGCTCACATGGACGGTGCCTTCGACGACCATGCTGTGTTTGCGGGTCGTGCGCCTGTCCGACCTGCGTCGACCGGGTCCGCGTCGCCCTCGTCCCATGGCTTCCCTCCTTCGTGTGTACCCCAAAAGTGTAGCGTGCGGCATGAAACAAAAAAGGGACGAGCCGCAAGGCCCGTCCCTCTCGTAACGCTATGGTGCGTGCGCTACACCTTGAGGTAGCGACGCATGGCGATGATCGAGCCCATGATGCCGATCAGGACGCCAATGCCCACGAGGGCGATGTAGGTGCGGATCATGACGCCGCTGGAGATGCTGAGTGAGAGGAACGAGAGGTTCTTCTCGAGCAGCGGAAGGCCCTGGGTGATCACGAGCTGCAGCGCGCCAATGGCGAGCAGCGAGCCAATGAGGGCCTCGAGGGCGCCCTCGGTGACGAAGGGCCCGCGGATGAAGGCGTTGGACGCACCCACCAGACGCTCGATGGCGATCTCGCGACGACGCGCGGAGATGGCCAGGCGAATGGTGTTGTTGATGAACACGAAGGCGACGAAGGTCAGCAGCACGACCAGCACGATGGCGCCAATACGGATGTAGTTGGTCACGCTGAAGAGCTTCTCGACCGTGCCCTGGCCGTACAGGACGGAGCTGGCGGTGTCGCCACCGTCGGCAACGTTCTTAAAGTCGGCGTCACCCACGAGCCTGTTGGCAAGCTCCTGGACGTCCTGCGGGTCCTTCATCTTGATGACGAGGGACGCAGGCACCGGGTTCTCGCCGTCGAGCGCGGCAATGGCATCGGAGGCGTTCTTGTTGGACATCGTCTCCTTGTACTCGTCGAGAGCCTGCTGCTTGCTCTTGTAGGTGACGGACTCGACGTTGTCCCAGCCGGAGATCTTGGTCTTGAGGGAGTCGACCTTGTTCTGGTCGGCATTGTCGGCAATGAACGCCTGGATGGTGACCTTGTCCTCCACGCTGCCGACCATGTTCTCGATCAGGGCGCCGCCCATGACAAAGAGACCGATGATGAACAGCGACAGGAAGATGGTGACCACAGCGCCAAAGCAGGTGGAGAGGTTGCGACGGAAGTGACGCAGAGCCTCGCGGATCGAATAGCCGATGTTAGAGAGCCCCATAGAACCCGTAGCCTCCCCTCTCCTGATCGCGGACGAGGTGTCCGGAGTCGAGTGCGACGACGCGCTTGCGCATCGAGTCGACCATCTCGCGGTCGTGGGTGGCCATCACGACGGTCGTGCCCGTGCGGTTAATGCGCTCGAGCAGCTTCATGATGCCCAGCGAGATCGCGGGGTCGAGGTTACCGGTGGGCTCGTCGCACACCAGCAGCGGGGGACGGTTGACCATGGCGCGGGCAACGCTCACGCGCTGCTGCTCGCCACCGGACAGCTCGTCGGGGTAGGAGTCCATGCGCTCGCCCAGGCCCACCAGACGGAGCACCTCGGGCACCTGCGCGCGGATGACCGAGCGAGGCTTGCCGATGCACTCCAGGGCAAAGGCGACGTTCTCGTACGTGGTCTTGTCGGGCAGCAGCTTGAAGTCCTGGAAGACGCAGCCGATCTGGCGACGAAGGTAGGGAACCTTCCAGTTGCGCATGCCGCTGAGGTCCTGTCCGGCGACGACGACCTGGCCCTGCGAGGACTTGATCTCGCGGGTAAGGAGACGAAGGAACGTGGACTTGCCCGAGCCGGAGTGACCGACTACAAAGACGAACTCACCGGGGTAGATGTCCAGGGAGACGTCGTCGAGGGCGGGCTTGTTGGGCTGGGCCGGGTAGATGACTGATACGTTTCTGAGCGAGATGACCGGAGACCCCGAGCGGACGGGCGACGGCTCGTCGTCCCTGCCCGAAAGCGGGGCGAAGACGCTGGTGTAGCCCTCCTGCGTGGTCGTCGTGTCATCGCCGGGCACGGACGCCGTGACAACCGTGACAGGCTGCACGTCGCCCGACAGGGCGTCAGCTCCAGGAACCGGCTGGGGCGCAGGCTGGACCATAGGCTGCACCGGCTGGGGCACAGGCTGGGCCATGGGCTGCGCGACCGGCTGCGGGTCCTGAGGTGCGTCCTGGGGCATGGGCTGCGGGGTGGCAGGCATGTCCTCCGGGTGCTCGTTGCTGGCAAAGTGGTTGGCCACAAGAGCTCCTTTTCTGCACGCTAGGTCGACAGATACGCGTATATAGTAAC
>CAJOGH010000164.1 GCA_905233865.1 uncultured Atopobiaceae bacterium | reverse complement strand
GTAGAAGTGCTCGCCGGAGTGGGGGTTGTAGAGGCGGTACATGTTGCGGCCAGCGTCGGACTGGGCGTCGAGGCCCTCGGCCGCGCCCGTGTCCGCCTGGGCCTCGAGGCTCTTGTCGCCCTGCTCCTGGGCCTGGGCGGAGACGACGGCTTCGGCGGCGGACGAGGGAGCGTCTGCGAGCGCGCATGGCACTACGTCGAAAATAAGCATGCAGAAGGAAAGCACCACAACAGAACAGATGCGGGACAGTCGATGCACGGAACGCCTCCCAGCCTTCAGCTACACATGGCGACAGAACGAGTCTATATCAGACAGATCTCATAGGAACGGGCCCCGCAGGCGTGTGTCCTGCGAGGCCCGTCAAACGGACGCTATGCGCGGGTGAGCGGCCTAGTACGAGTAGACCGTGGTGCCCGAGGGGACGTTGTCGTAGATCCACTCAGCGAACTCGATGGGCAGGCGCACGCAGCCGTGGCTGTAGTTCTCGCCCAGGCGACCGTCCTGGATGGACGTCATGCTGCCCGGTTCGTAGAGCACGGAGTGGAAGAGGTAGTCGCCATAGATCTGCGAGGCAAACCAGCAGGTGTAGCCCGAGCCGAACGAGTGCACCTTGATGCCAATCTCAAAGACGCCGCGAACCGTGGGCGTGGAGGGTTTGCCTGCCGAGCAGACCGTGTCGCGGCAGCGTTGCCAGTTGCCCTGCGAGCCCTGGAACACGTAGACGTGGGAGTCGTCGTTGTCGACGAAGATCAGGTACTCGGTGTCGGACGAGAAGTCATTGGCACGACGAACGAGATCGTCAACCACCTCGCGCGTCATGACACCGTCGTTGTCAAAGCGCAGGAGCTCGTTGCCATACATAAAGGAGTAGTTGCGATGCACGTACCCCTGGGTCTCGTTACCCCAGTACTCTCTACCGTCAACCGAAAAGAGGCCAATGCGGGCGCCGGTGAGCCCGTTGCCCACGCAGTCGTCAAAGTAGTAGCGCTGCACGCTGCCGCCGTCAAAGTCACCGGTGACGACCCAGCCACGACCCATGAAGATGCGGCCGTCAGCATCAGCGACGAGGATGCCGTCACCCATACGGTTCTTGCCGCAGGCGACGTAACCGACGCCGCCCCAGCCCCAGTAGTGGGCTCCGCCGACGGTGAAGTGGCCGGTGCGGGCGGTGTGGGTCTTGCCGTCCACATAGTAGCGGCGCATGCGCCCGCCGTCGTAGTCGCCAGTGACGAGCCAGCCGTTGGCGCCCGTCAGGCGGCCGTCGTTGTCGGCCAGGAAGACCTGGGCGCGGCCGTTGTCCCAGGCGCCGCGGACGATGACGGCCACGTAGCCCGCGCCCTCGGAGGGCTGGACGTAGCGGTCGCGCGCCACGTTGCCGTCCGAGCCGATCCAGTAGCGCTCGAGGCCGCCCGTGAGCTTGGAGAGGGCCCAGAAGCCGTCGATGCGCCTGCCCTTGGCCGACAGGCACCTCCACGCCGTGCCCTCGCGGCGCCAGCCGTAGCCGGCCAGCGTGGAGTCCTCGTTGGAGCTGGTCGTGAAGTTGTGCGTGCCCGTGGCGGCGTTGGGGTTGTACTGGCGCAGCACGCCGACGTCGCCGCCGCTCTTCCAGCCGACGCCCTCGTAGGTCCAGCCCTCGCGCAGGAGCACGTCGCGCTCGTGGGCGCTCGTCGTGTAGTGGTGGTCGCCGGCGAAGGAGTTGTACAGGCGGTAGACGTCCTGCCCCGAGGTCGGGGCCACCCAGCCTATGCCCTCCCAGGCCCAACCAGCGTAGAACACGTTGCGGGCCTCGTTGATGTTGGCCGTGTAGAAGTGCTCGCCGGAGTGGGGGTTGTAGAGGCGGTACATGTTGCGGCCAGCGTCGGACTGGGGCGCGAGGCCGGAGGGCTCCTCCGCCTGGGGCTCGAGGCTCTTGTCGCCCTGCTCTTGGGCCTGGGCGGAGACGACGGCCTCGGCGGCGGTTGAGGACTGGGGAGTAGGCACAGCCTCGGGCGTGACGACAGCCTCAGGCGTCACAGCGGCATCTGGGGCCGCGGTGGTCTCGGGCGACGTCTGCGGCGAGAGCGCGGCGACGACAGACGAGACCGCAGACGAGGGTGCGGTACCTGCGAGCGCGGGCGTGGCCACGAGCGCGCAGGACAGCAGCGCGGGAAGCGCTGAGACGGCAAGTATGCGACGCTTCATGTTCATAGAGACCCTCTTTCGGTTGGACATACCTACAATCTATCAGACTTAGGCGGCGTTACCCGCATAACCCCAGCGAACGCCGTCGCCCGAGGTGGCTGCTGGCTGGTAGTAGTTGAACCAGTCAACCATCGAGATGGTCCTGATGTCACCGACGTTGTCCATGACCTGGCCGTTGCCAACGTAGATGCCAACATGCCCCCACTTGGACCCCGCCTCGGTGCGTGAGTGCGTCCGAACGCTCACGAGCATGCCAACGCGCAGGTCGCAGATGTTGTCGGACCAGCACCAGTCGTCATACATGTCGCAGGCGTTGCCGCCAAAGTAGCCGGCGCCAGCCTCGCCGTAGACGTTGGTGACCCACGCCGCACACCAGCCATAGCCTGGCGACTCGACCCATCGGCAGGCATCGGCCACGGCGCGACCCAGGTCCGAGCCCTCGTTGGAGATACCGCACTGCCAGTGCATGACACCGTCGGCATCGGAGGTCCACCATGAGCCGTCATGCTCGTGCAGGCACCCGCACAATACATAACCAGTGTCCCCGTCGGCGTGATACAGGGCGCCATCGACGTCAAAGATGCCTGCGCGCGCAACAGCATACGCGCCCCTGCTCTCCAGCCAGTACCGCCTCATACGGCCCTCGTCATAGTCACCGGTCACGCGCCAGCCTGATCCCGTCGCGAGCCTGCCGTCATTGTCGGCAAGCCAGACGCGCCAATCGCCAGCGTCCATAGTGCCGCGCAAGATACGCCCATCACCAAGTGCAAGGGCAGTATAGCCAGCACCCTCCGAGGTACTCACGATGCGGTTGCGCGCAATCTGCGCGTCGGACGCCACCCAGTAGCGCTCGAGCGAGCCCCAGCCGCTGGAGACAGCCCAGAAGCCCTGGATGGCGAAAGCCCTTGTGGAGAGCGCCTGCCAGGCCTTGCCCTCCCGGCGCCAGCCCGCGGCGCCCAACGCGGAGTCCTCGCCCGTGCTGGTCGTAAAGTTGTGCGTCCCTGCGACGGCATTGGGGTTGTACTGACGCAGCACACTCACGCCACCGCCGCTCTTCCAACCCACACCCTCGTAGGTCCACCCCTTGCTTACTAGGACGTCACGCTCGTGGGTGGAGAGCGTGTAGTGGTGGTCGCCGGCAAAGCAGTTGTACAACCGGTAGACATTGTCGCCCGACGACGGGGCAACCCAGCCCACGCCCTCCCAGCGCCAGCCGGCGCCAAAGACGTTGCGCGCCTCACCCAGGTTAGACGTATAGAAGTGCTCGCCCGAGTTGGGGTTGTACAGGCGATACATGTTGAGGCCCTGGCCCGCCGCGAGCGCGGGTGCAGGCGCAAGCGCCATGGCAACCGCGGCAAAGAGGCACGTGAGAGCCACGACGCCAGCAAGGGCGCGTCGAGGACGCGTATGGCTACCCCACATAGCGGAGGACACCGTCAAAGTACGAGAAGTTCCTGCGCTCGGCCACGCTGATCTCGCCGCCGGTCTGGTCGCCCGACTCGCCGCCGTGGATGCCGCCATGCTCGTTGCTGTGCGCCTCGACGGTCCAGTTGCCCCACAGGAAGTAGCCCGTGTGCGTGCGCTCGTTGAGCAGGATGTCACCGGTGCGGAGGTCGTCTGTGCCAGGGATCCAAATGAAGCCGTTCTCGGTGAGATAGGAGCGCATGTTGCCCGTGTAGCTGCAACGCGAGAAATCGATGGGCACGCCAGCGCTGGCAAGACAGGTGATCACGAGGCTCGAGCAGTCGTAGTCGCCATCCTCGCCCCAACGATCGCCCTGGTCATAGCCATGGACAGGGTCCTGGGCGATGTCCATCGCGATGAACGCGCCGGCAATGCCGCGGTCGTGGTCGGTGACGATCACGCCGTCCTGGCGCGAGTACCAGTTGACCCCGCCGGCGCTGAAGGTGGTGTTGCGAAGCAGGCGCCCGTCGTTGTCAAAGAAGTACGAGGTGTACGAGCGCTCGCGACCAATGGCGGTCCACCCACGCTGGACATACCCAAGCTCTTGTCGGGCAAAGTAGGTGTGGCCACCCACGTCAATCCAGCCCATGCGGGCCGTGGAGTAACCCCTTCCAGACGACTCGAGGTAGTAGCGCTGCAGGCCGTTGATGTACTCCCCCGTCACGCACCAGCCACGCGCGGTGGGCATGTGACAGTCGCCGTTGGCAATATAGACATGGCTGCCGTCGGCATACCAGGTCTCGTTGCGCAGCAAACAGCAGCTTGGCTTGGCAAACCCGTAGCCGTCAAAGCCCTCCTGCGGCGTGATGACGCGGTCGCGCGCGACGTTGCCGTCGGAGGAGATGAAGACCCT
>CAJOGH010000163.1:1602-4794 GCA_905233865.1 uncultured Atopobiaceae bacterium | reverse complement strand
CGCGCGAGCGGCAGGAACACCTCGTGGTGACCGCCGTTGCCGTGCACGAACACGACCGGCTCGCCGCTCGCCTGGCCTTGCGGCTCAAACAGGTAGGCGTCCAGGCGTGCGCCGTCCGGCGTCCCCACGCTCACGACGCGCGTGGCCTCGGGCCTGGGGACCAGGTCGTTCCAGTAGCGATACTCGGGCTGCTCTTGGCTCTTCTCGACCGTGGCGTCCATGGGACCTCCTGGGAGCTACTTGTTCTTCACCTGGCTGGGGTGCTTCTCAAAGAAGTCAAAGCGGGGCGGGAGCTGCTCGATGGCGTGGTCCTCGCAGGGCTCGCCCGCCAGCTCGGCGAGCGTGTCAAAGGCGTGGTCCCAGCTAAAGAATGTGTCCGCGTCCAGGCGCAGCGCCTCGCAGATGCGCTCGCAGCCCGCGGGCACGGCCGGGTGCATGAGCAGGGTGATCACGCGCAGGCTCGCAAAGGCGTCCACGAGCGCCGCCAGGTAGGCCTCGTCGTCGGCGGCCGAGCGCGCCGCCTTGGACGCCGCGTCCCAGCGCTTGTTGGCGCCGCGGCAGAACTCCTCGGCTACGGACAGGGCGCCGTGCAGGTCAAAGGCGTGGCAGCGACGCTCAAAGTCCAGCAGCGCCGCCTCGCACTCGGTGCGGCAGACCTCGCTGGGCTCGCCGGCGGGCAGGTGCGCGTCGCAGGCGTTGGCCGCACCGTAGAAGCAGCTGCGCGCCAGGCGGTTGAAGATGTTCGTCAAAAACGCGCTCTCCTTGAGGGCGGGGTCCACCACGCGCGGGTCGTCGCGCACGAGCACGTCCTCGCCAGTCTTCTTGTCGCGGTGGCTCATGCTCGTGTCGTAGGGCTTGGGCGAGAAGCTCACGGCCTTCTGGTCCAGGCCAAGGCTGAGCCAGTGGCAGCGCAGTTGCTCGGGCGTGTAGTGGTCCAGCAGCTCGGAGGCCATGGGCGGGCGAATCTCACCAGAGCTCGACGCCTTGGTGTTCATGAACAGCACGTGGTAGTTGGCGATGGGCGTGGCCTGCTTGAGCCCCCAGTCCAGCGCCTCCCACATGGCGGGCTGCGCCACGCAGTAGAAGTAGATGTTGTCCTGGCCAATGAACTGGTAGACGCTCGCGTCGTCCGCGCACCACCAGTCGCGCCAGTCGCGCGAGGAGTAGCGGCCCTCGTCGCTGGCATCAAGCGCCGCCTGCGTGAACGAGATGGGCGCCCACAGGCTCTCCGGCCAGCACCAGACGGTCAGGCCGCTCGTCCCGTCCAGCTCGGGCGCGGGCACGCCCCACGAGATGTTGCCCGTGATGCGGAACGGCAGCAGGCACTTGCCCGTGCGGAAGCGCACACCCGCGGCCTCGAGCACGTCGCGCGCCGCGTCGCGGTCCTGCCAGCACGAGAACTGGACGGAGAACGACTGCTGGTTGCCGGTCGCCTCGTGCAGCTCGTGCGCGGGCAGGTCGTCAACAACCTCGTCAAAGCTCTCGCGGAACTTGTTCTGGATGTAGATGACCGGCGGTACGAGGCTCTCGCGCACGGTCTTGGTCACCACGCCGCGCACCTGCTCGTCGGCGTCCCACTCGTCCATGAGGGCCTTGAGCTCGTCCTCAAAGGCGGGCAGGTCAAAGTACCAGTTGTCCACCGGGCGCAGCTCCGGTGTGGTGCCGGTGAGCTGGCTCACGGGGGCGATGAGCTCGGCGGGGTCAAACTGGTGGCCCAGGTCGCACTCGTCGGCGTAGGCCTTACTGCTCTTGCAGCCGCGCACGGGGCAGCGGCCGATGACCTGGCGCCCGTTGAGGAACTGGCCGGCCTGCGCGTCGTAGAACTGGCGCGTGCTCATCTTGTGCAGGTAGCCGCGCTCGTGCAGGCGGCGGATGACCTCCTGGCTCAGGCGCTCGTGGAACTCGGCGCAGCTTCCCAGGCCCGAGCCCTCAAATATGTCCAGCGAGATGTCGTAGTCGATAAGAGTCTTGCGCTGCAGCTCGTGGTTGGCACGGACGTAGTCCACGATCTCGCCGGCAGCCTCGGCTCCCAGCTCCTCGACGCGCTTGCGGTGGCCCTCCATGATGGGGGAGCCGTAGCAGTCCGTGCCGCTCACAAACAACACATTGTCGCGGCCGATGCGGTCACGCAGGAAGCGCGCCATGAAGTCGGCGGGGACAAAGACGCCACCTATGTGGCCAAAGTGCAGGTTCTTGTTGCCGTAGGGCATGCCAGAGGTAACGATGGCGCGCTTGGGAAAGCTGGGACGGTCTGTCATGGGGGTCCTTCTTGTACGTGCGGTCGGTCGTGCGGTGTCCAATTCGGCTAGCCATTATCGCACAAGCGGTACACTAAGCGCGCATCCATCACAAGGTCAGGCAAGCCTCGTTGGCGCTGCCTGCCGCGCCCACGCGAAGGAGTGACCATGGCCCAGCCCCTGCTCTTGCACGCCTGCTGCGGGCCGTGCTCCCTCGAGCCGGTGCGTCTGCTGCGCCAGGAGGGCTTTGAGCCCACGATCCTGTGGTCCAACCCCAACATCCAGCCTGCCGCCGAGCACGACCTGCGCCTGGCCACGCTCCTTCGCTGGGCGCACGAGGTCGCGCACGTGGAGGTCATCGTGGCGGGGTGCGACCGCGACGCATGGGAGCGCGTGGTGGCGCCGCACGCCTGGGACCGTCCCGCGCGCTGCCGTGCCTGCTACGCGCTGCGCCTGGGCGAGGCCTGTCGCGTGGCTGCCGACCGCGGTTTCGAGCTTGTGAGCACCACGCTGGCCGTGAGTCCCTACCAGCTCTTTGACACATGCTCGGAGGTGCTTGCCGCCACGGCCGCCGCCCACGACCTCACGCCGGTCGTCCGCGACTTCAGGCCCCACTACCCGGACGCCACCACGCGCGCCCGCGAGCTGGGCATGTACCGGCAGGGCTACTGCGGCTGTCGCTTCTCGGCAGCCGAGGCCATGAGCGAGCGCGCCGCCGCACAGGCCCAGCGCCGCCGCGAGCGCGCCCACGCCTGACGCCTGCACGGGCCCCGCCGCCCACAACAAAACCCCGCAACCACCAAGGAGAGACATGCGCACGTCCGACTTTGACTATGACCTTCCCGACGAGCTGATTGCCCAGGCGCCGGCCGAGCCTCGCGACTCTTGCCGCCTGCTCGTGCTGGACCGCGCCACGGGTACGGTGGAGCACCGCATCTTTCGTGACGTGCTGGAC
>CAJOGH010000163.1:0-1458 GCA_905233865.1 uncultured Atopobiaceae bacterium | reverse complement strand
CGCCGCCTCAAGATAGGCGCGCGCGTGGAGTACCGCCCGGGCGGCCTGCACGCGGCGGCCACCTCGCCCGTGTGCCTGACCGCCGAGGTCGTGGGCTATCCCGAGAACTCGCGCGGCGGGCGCCTCGTGCGCTTTGAGCCGGCCGAGGGCATGACACTCGACGAGGCCATCCATGCCGCGGGCAACGTGCCCCTGCCGCCCTACATCACCAAGTACGACGGCGACCCCGAGAAGTACCAGACGGTCTACTCCATGCGCGACGAGCACTCCGCCGCCGCGCCCACGGCCGGTCTGCACTTTACGCCCGAGCTCATCCAGGCCGCGCGCGAGGCCGGCGTGGGCATGGAGTTCGTGGAGCTCGAGGTCGGCATCGACACCTTCCGCCTCATTGAGGAGGACGACCCCACGCAGCACGCCATGCACACCGAGCGCTACCACGTGGGCGTCGACGTGGTCGAGGCCGTCGAGCGCACCCATGCCGCGGGCGGTCGCGTCATCGCCGTGGGCACCACGAGCGTGCGCTCGCTCGAGAGCGCCTGGGACGCAAGCGCTGGCAAGCTGGCCGTCCGCGAGAACGCCACCACCGACCTGTTCCTCATGCCGGGCTCGGACTTCCACGTGGTCGACGCGATGATCACCAACTTCCACGTGCCGCGCTCGACCCTCATGATGCTGGTCTCGGCCTTTGCCACGCGCGACCAGATCATGGACGCCTACGCCCAGGCCATCGCCAACCGCTACCGCATGCTCTCCTTTGGCGACGCCATGCTCATCATCTAGCGCGTGTATTCCCCCGTAGGTTTCACACATCCTTCAGCTTGACGTGTATTCGCCCGTAGGTTTCACACATCCTTCAGCTTGGCGGGCGGCGCCTAGTGCGGCATTGCCACCATCACGATGATCAGGATGACGATAAGAGCCACCGCGACGCACACCCCAATAAAGGCCATGCGTGACGTGCGCGTCGTGCGCTTGAGATCGTCGGCCGCCGCCGCGAGGCTCTCCACGCTCTCGCGCTTGGCCTGCACCTGACCCTCCTGGCGCTTGATGTCGGCGGTCAGGCGCTCGGTCTCGGTGGGTGTGGCGCGGATCTCGCGTGCGTCGGCGATGATGGCGTAGGCCTCGCGCTCGCGGTCGAGCGCCGCCTCGTGGTCGGCCGTGCGCGCCTCGATCGTGCGGTCCAGGACCTCGATCTTCTCCTTGAGCTCGTCCTCCTGCGCGCGACAGCGCTTGGTCAGGCGGTCCAGCTCTTCGCGGCGCTCGGTAACCTGGGCCTTGGCCTCCTCGTTGGCACGCTGTGCCACGTCGTAGGACTTCTTCTGCGTCCACAGGTGCGTCTGGGCGTTCTCCACCGCGCGCTGGGTCTGCGTGGTGGTGGCACCCACCTCGTCGCGGGCGGAGTCCAGGTGCGCCAGCTCGGCGGCAATCGCGCTCTGCAGCTCGCTTCTTGCCTTGAGG
>CAJOGH010000162.1 GCA_905233865.1 uncultured Atopobiaceae bacterium | reverse complement strand
GTGGCCTTGCCTCTCCCTCCACCGTCCACGTGCACCTCAAGGTGCTGCAGGACGCGGGCTACATACGCCGCGACCCCAACAAGCCACGCGCCCTCGAGGTCGTGGGAATGGAGCACGGAGGTGTGGCCGAGTCGACGGCCCAGGCCGTGCCCGCCACGAGCGCCGAGGTCACCTCGAGCGCCGTCTCGCTGCCGCTCGTGGGCCGCGTAGCCGCAGGAACCCCCATCCTGGCCGAGCAAAACATCGAGGACAGCCTGGTGTTGCCCACTTCCATCGTGGGAAGCGCAAGCTCGTTCGTCCTGCGCGTGCGCGGCGACTCCATGATCGGGGCCGGCATCATGAACGGCGACTATATCGTCGTACGTGAGCAGCACGAGGCCCACAACGGTGAGATTGTCGTTGCCCTCATTGACGACTCGGCCACGGTCAAGACCTTCTACCGCGAGGAGGGTCGTGTGCGCCTTCAGCCAGAGAATCCCAACCTGGCGCCCATCTACGTCACCAACCCGCGGATTCTCGGGCGCGTCACGGCCGTCATCCGCTCCCTCTAACGCGTGGCTGAGACGCGCCGCATCAGCGGCATAGACGTCGTCCGAGGCCTTGCAATCGTGAGCATGGTCGCCTTTCACACCTGCTACGACCTCGTGTACCTCTGCGGAGTAGCACTTCCGTGGTTTGGTGGCGCGCTCATGGACGTATGGCGTGCCTCCATCTCATGGACCTTCCTGCTCGTAGCCGGTGCCATGTGCTCGCTGTCGCGCGACAACTTCAAGAGGTCCCTGCGCTATCTGGCGCTTGCGCTGGCCATCTTTGCCGTGACCTCACTTGCGGCGGTGGATGATCCCATCAGCTTTGGCATCATCTTCTGCATGGGTGCCTCCACGCTCGTCTATGCCGGCCTCGAGCGCGCGGGTGTTGCGCCTACGGGCTGGCCTGCCGCCGCTCTGCTCACACTTGCCTTTGTCCTTCTGCTTGGCCTGCCATACGGGAAGGTGGGTATTGGTCCTCTTGCCCTGGACGTGCCGCGGGCGCCCTACGAGTGCGGCCTCTTGTCGTGGCTGGGGTTTCCCGGTCCGAGCTTTGTGAGCGGCGATTACTATCCCCTGCTCCCCTACTGTCTTCTCTACCTTGCGGGCGCCGCCGCATGGCGCACCTGGGGACACTGGTTGGGAAGCGCCCTCGCACACCTGCGCTGCAAGCCGCTCGAGCTGGTAGGCCAGCATCCGCTTGTCATCTACGTGGTGCACCAGCCGCTCGTGCTAGGCGTCCTGTGGTGCCTCTCCCGCCTCGGAGTCGTCGGCTAGCGCGTAGCGCTCGAGGTGTGCCGCAAGGCGCGCGTTCACGCGGGCCGTCACGCGCGTTCCCCCTTGCTCGTAGCTCTCACGCAGCACCTGTCCCGTCTGATGGATCTCGTTCATGAGACTTCCCTTGTCATAGGGAACAAGCACGCTCACCACGCGCTCGCGCTCGCTTGCCTCGTGTGCGATGCGCCAGGTGAGGCTGCTCATTCCAGCGCCCGTGAGCGCGGAGATGGTCTCGCAGCCGGGATTGGCAGCCTCGAGCGCGGCGAGGTCGCTCGGCTGCGCCGCATCTGACTTGTTGAGGACGACCACCGATGCCACCTCGTGGGCGCCTATCTGCCGCAGAATGTCGTCGACGCAGGCGAGCTGCGCCTCGGCGTTCTTGTCGGACGCGTCGACGACCTTGAGGACGAGGTCGGCAGAGCGAATCTCGGCAAGCGTCGACTTGAACGACTCGACGAGGGTCGTGGGCAGCTTTTGGATGAAGCCGACCGTGTCGGTGATGACGATGCGGCGTCCCTCATCGAGCTCGACCATGCGCGTCGTGGGGTCAAGCGTCGCAAAGAGCTCGTCCTTGGCGTAGACATCCGAGCCAGAAAGCGCATTGAGCAGTGTTGACTTGCCAGCGTTGGTGTAGCCAGCCAGCGCCACACGCCACACGCCGCTCTCATGGCGCGCCTTGCCCTGCACCTCGCGACGGACCGCAAGGGTCTTGAGGTCGCGCTTAAGGGCGTGGATCTTGTTGCGAATGAGGCGGCGGTCCACCTCGAGCTGGCTCTCGCCCTGGCCAAAGCGACTGCCGATGCCTCCGCGCGTCTGCTCGCCCACCAGGTGGCTCCACATGCCACGAAGCCGAGGGTAGAGATACTGGAGCTGGGCCAGCTGGACCTGCAGGCGCCCCGCGCGAGTGCGCGCGTGGTTGCCAAAGATGTCCAGGATGAGAGCGCAACGGTCGATGACCTTGGTGGGCTCGCCCAGGGCACCCTCCAGGTTTGACTGCTGGGAGGGCGTGAGCTCGTCATCAAAGATCACGACGTCGGCGTCAAGGCGCCGCACCGCGGCCGCGATCTCCTCGACCTTGCCCGAGCCAATGAAGGTCTTAGGCACGGGGTGGTCAAGACGCTGGACGTAGGTAGCCACTACCTCGGCCCCGTCCGTACACGCCAGACGCTCCAACTCCGCCATGGACTCGGCGATGGGCCACTCCTGGCGCGGATGGTCAACGCCCACCAGGATGGCACGCTCGGGAACAGGTGCGGTGCTACGGGCCTCGGGCCTAGGCATGGGAAGCCTCCCGTTCAAGGTCCTCGACGATGAGGTCGCAGGCCTCGCGTGTCGTGAGCACGTCGGTGTCAAGGGGGCGCGCGCGACCGTCCCGCCTAATCCACGACAGCTGGCGCTTGGCATAGCGGCGCGTGCGCAGCTTGATGGTGTCGCGCGCCTCCTCCATGCTCACCTGTCCGTCCAAGGCCTCGAGGACCTCCTTGTAGCCGATGGCCTGAGACGCCGTGCGAGACTCGCGCAGGCCGGATGCGGCCAGGGCGCGCACCTCGTCCACGAGACCCGCCTCGAACATCGCGTCAACACGCTCGTCGATGCGACTGTAAAGGCGCTCACGGTCGCAGACAAGAGCCCAGATGCGCGCATCGTAGTGAGGCTCACGGTCGTGAAGCCGCTCGTTCTCCGTAGCATAGGAGCGCCCCTCGTCTGCCATCTCGAGCGCGCGAATGACGCGACGCACGTTGTTGGGGTGAATGAGGGCCGCGGCGTCCGGGTCACGAGCCTCCAGCTGGGCATGAAGCCATGCGGCGCCGTGCTCTGCGGCAAGTGCCTCATAGGCCTCCCGACGGCCGTCACCGGCCCTCCCCGCGGCAAAGTAGGTACAGCCCCGTGCCACCACAGAGCACCGGCGTGCGTCCAGTGGCAAGCTGTGCGTCCACACAGGCCCGAGCCTGGGACTGAAAGAGCTCCACGGAGTAGTCGCAGGAAAGGTCGCAGACGTCCACCATGTCAAGCTCTTGTCGACCTGAGGGAGGGACCTTGGCCGTGCCTATGTCCATACCGCGATACACCTGCATGGAGTCGACCGACACCACACGGCTCCCAAGGTCGTGCGCCAGCAGCGCCGCAAGCTCGCTCTTGCCCGAGGCCGTGGGGCCAACGATGGCGACGACTGTACGCATCAGCGCGGGTCGCCTGTCGCGGTGCCACGCAGGTACCAGGTGCGCGCCTCGTCAACGTGGACGTCGACCATGCGTCCGATGAGGTCACGGGACTCATAGCCGTCCGGAAGCGCAAAGTGAACCGTCTGGTTCTTGGGCGAGTGGCCGGAGAGCACACGGCTGTCCTTCTTGGACGTGCCCTCCACGAGCACCTCGACGGTAGTCCCCAGCTCTGGCTGGTTGGATGCGTAGCTGCGCTCCTCAATAAGGTGCGCCAGACGGTCAAAGCGCTCCTGGATGACCTCGCGCGGCGTGTCGTCGACCATCTCCGCAGCAGGCGTCCCAGGACGCTTGGAATAGATGAAGGTGTAGGCCGAGGCAAAGCCAACCTCGTTGACCAGGCTCATCGTCTGCTCGAAGTCATCGGCGGTCTCACCGGGAAAGCCCACGATGATGTCGGTCGTGAGCGCGATGCCCGGAACCCCCGCCTTGATGCGCCCTGCCAGGTCGATGTACTCCTCCCGCGTGTACTTGCGGTTCATGGCCGCCAGAACGCGGCTCGAGCCGCTCTGGACCGCGAGGTGCAGGTGCGGCATGACGGCAGGCACCTCCGCCGTGGCGCGGATGATGTCGTCGGTGAGGTCCTTGGGGTTGGACGAGGTAAAGCGGATACGCTCGACGCCGGTCTGCCCCACCGCGCAAAGCAGGTCGGCAAAGCGCGGCTGACCGTAGATGTTGCGCCCGTACGAGTTGACGTTCTGCCCCAGCAGGCAGATCTCGCGAACGCCGTCGGCGACCAGGCGCTCGCACTCGTCGACGATGTCCTCCATCGTCCGACTGCGCTCGCGGCCGCGCACATGAGGCACGATGCAGTAGGTGCGAAGTTGTTGCAGCCGTACATAAT
>CAJOGH010000161.1 GCA_905233865.1 uncultured Atopobiaceae bacterium | reverse complement strand
CATCTCTCCCTGTAGGTGACCGTCGCGGCCCCGGTCCCGGTCATGGTGAGCGTGTGCTGCCCGGGAGCCAGCTGCAGCCAGTCGGCCGCCGGCGCGAGGAGCGTGACGTTGTTCTGGACCTTCAGGACCCTCGTCGCGCAGTTTGCCTCGACGGGCGCCGTGGTGACTCCGCTGGGGATGGTCGCCAGCAGGTAGGAGCCGTCCTCGAGGGCGAGCCGCCATGCGCCGATGCCGCTGTTGTTGCGGGCCGACGGGGCGCTCACCACGGGGCTCGCCGGGTAGGTCCCGCCGACCGTGAAGCTGACGGAGCCGCCGCTCGGGACGGTGACCGTGCGCTCCTCGCCGTATGCGGCGGGGTCGGTTATGCGGAATGTCACGTCGAAGCGGTTGGCCGTGTAGTAGCGCCTCGCGTTTCCGCCCGACTCGGGCACCGCCAGCCAGTACAGCCCGCCGTCGATGCTGATTGCGAGCGGCCGTGGCTCCTTCACCGCGAGGATCGCGGCGAGGGCCCGCCCCGCCGCCTGCCGCTGGGCGATGGTGCCGCCGCGGGCCGTCAGCGTGAGCGTGATGGTCCTCTCGGCGAGCGCGACGCCGGTGAACAGCTTTCCGTCTCGGCCCGCCACCTCCTCGCTGCCTATCCTGCGCGGCAGGAGCGGAGCGCGGAGGTCGGAGACCACGTAGTCGGCCGTCAGGTCGTGGCCGTCGAAGGTAACTGTCGTGCGGGTGCTCACAACCTGCCCTCCCTCTCGCGCTTGGTGCGGAGCGCCACCGCGTCCGCGATGCGGTCGATGTCGTCCTCCTCGCGGACGTAGAAGTTGTTCCCGGTGACCAGCACCGTGGGCGCGGGCTCGCCGGCCGTGCCGTCGAACTTGTTGATGCCGTCAGCGATCTCGCGGTAGGTGGTGTCGTTCAGCGGCAGCGCGGCCTCGCGGCCCGCCTCGCCGATGCCGATGATGCGGGCCGAGTTGAAGACGCCGCCGTGCGCGTACCACTGGGGCTGGTAGGAGGTCGTCGTGTAGTTTCCGTTGCCGTCGGACTCCGACCAGCTGAACGTGGGCAGCTCTATCTCGGGCAGCTTTATCTCTGGCAGCTCCCACTCGAAGTCGAACAGCCCCTTTATCTTCTCGACGATCTTCTCCATGGAGTCGTAGGCCGCCTGGAACTTGTCCTTGACGCCCCTCTTTATGTCGTCCCACTTCTCGAGGACCTTCTGCCGCATCTCCTCGTTCCACGTGGCGACCTTCTTGCAGGAGTCCTCCCAGTTCTTCTTGAAGTCGTCGAGCCCTGTATTGATGTCGGTCTTTATCTTGCTCTTGACGTCATTGCAGAAGTTTTCGAACGACTGCCGCATCTCCTCGTTCCACGTGGCGATGTTCGTCTTGAACTGCTCCCACTGGACCGCGTTGTCGTCCAGGTTCTGCTTTATCTGGTTGAACCCGTTCTCGAAGTCCTGCTTGAGCCCCTCTATGAGGCCGCTCACGCCGCCGCAGAAGTCCTCCCACGCCTTTTGGCCGTCCTCGGTCGTGAGGATCCATGCGGCGAGGATGCCGATAATCGCGGCGATGGCCCCTATGGCGAGCGGTGCCGCTCCGACGCTCAGGAACCCGAGGGCCCCGGATATGCCGCCGAAAAGGCCGGCCAGCGGGCCGCCCGTCTCTGCCACCAGCGCGAACGCCGCGGGGATGTCGGCGATGCCGCTCACCATCGGCAGCACGGCGCCGAGCGCCCCGAGGGAGGTCGCGATGCCCGCGATGGCAGCGTCGGCCGCTATCGCCACCGCCATGCCGCCGAACGCGCCGGCTATGGCCCCGAGGACCGTTGCCAGCTCCTCCCCGTGCTCCAGGAGCCACTCGAAGACGTCGCTCACTGTCTGCTCGGCGACGGGGAGCGCGTCCTTCAGGGCGTTGCCTATGGGGTCGGCTATGGCGCTGAAGCCCGAGCCTATGCCGTCGGCGATGCCCTTCAGCTGCTCGCCGTGGTCCACGATCCATTGCAGCGCGTCGTCTACGAGGTCAACGATGATGGGGATGGCCGCGTTTACGCCGCCCGAGACCGTCTCGGCGAAGCCGCCGAGCGCCTCGCTTACGCCGCCCATGATGGTCTGCAGGTTCTGCCAGATGGACGTCTCGCCGACCTGCTCCTTCAAGTCCTTTATCTTCTCGCCGATGCGGCTCATGGCGTCGCGGACGCCGTAGCTCATCGTGTTGATGGTCTTGGATATGTCCTCGCGCCCGATGGCCTCTATGACGTCGGCCCAGCCGGCGCCGATGCGGTTCGGGATGTTTGCGAGGGCCGTGCCGATGCCGTCCGAGTTGGCGCGGGCCTGCGTCTCGAAGGACGCCATGGCGCCCGTGCCCTCCTGGTCGAGCTTCACCACGGCGCGGAGGAAGTCGTCCCAGCTGATTACGCCGTCGTTCAGCTTGTCTCTCAGCTCCTCGACCGAGCCGCTCTGCCCGAGCAGCTCCTTCGCCACGGCCGAGAGCTGCGCCGGCATGACCGACTGCAGCGACTGCCACTGGGCCACGGTCGCGTTGCCCTTGCCGAGGACGCGGTTCAGGACGCCCTGCGCCTGCGTGACCTCGCCGGCGCTGGCGCCGCTCGCCAGCATCATGTCGTTGAAGCCGAGGGCGGCCCTCGTCGCAAGGTCGAGGTCGCCCGTGGAGTCGGCGATGGACTGAGTGAAGGTCACGATGTCCTGCGTCGCCGTGGGCAGGCCGTCGAGGTGGTCCATGATGAGCCTGACGCTCTTGTCGGCGTCCTTCGTCTCGAAGCCCAGCGACTTCATGACCCTCGGGAAGTTTTTGATCGTGTCGAGTCGCCCGATGCCGGTCTGCAGGCCGCCCATGATGGAGCTGCCTGCCTTCGTTGCGAGGTTGCCGAGGACCGTGCCGATGGCGCTGCCCTTCAGCACGCTCATGAAGCCGCCCGAGTAGTCCCTGCCGCCGGACTTCCCGAGGCCGCCCAGCTCCTTGTTCACCGCGGACGAGAAGCCCTTCATGGAGGGAAGGACCGTGATGTAGTAGACGCCTAGCTCTGCCACGGCGTCACCTCCCTGTGCTCATAAGCCGCGCGTCCAGGTTGAACGCCGCGGCCACGTCGTATGCCTCCCGGCGCTCCCTCTCCTCCTGCTCGTCGTGCAGCTCCTGCTCGCCGTCGAGCAGAACAGGCTGCGGCTCGTCCGCGCCGCTCTCGGCCCTCTTGGTGTGGGACCAGTGCCAGCGCCTCTGGTTCAGCTCGATGCGGCGCAGCATGCGCAGCTCGTCGCTGT
>CAJOGH010000160.1 GCA_905233865.1 uncultured Atopobiaceae bacterium | reverse complement strand
CGCCACATGGGCCTCCGTGAGCGCGCGGGCAAGCAGGTCATAGGCGGCGTCGCCCTCCAGCTTGCACGCGGCGTCAGACGCGGCAAAGACCACGCCGCCCTCGCCGCCAAAGAGCGTGCCGGCGTCGTCGGGCTCGTAGGGTGCGGCACCCAGCCAGGCGCCGTCCGCGATGGCCTGCTCCACGCGGGCTACGGCGGCCGTGCCCTCCAGCAGCTCGGGCAGCTCCAGGTCGGGCGAGGCCGCACCGCCCACGAGTGCCAGCACGCGGTCGGCAAGCGTCGTGAAGCCCAGCTCGCCCATGGCGTCGCGCACGGTGGCGGCGTCAAAGGACGGGAAGGAGATGCCGTCCAGGTCGCACTCGATGGGCGCGTCGGTGCGGATGGTGGCCACCTTGCGGCTCAGCAGCGCGTCATCGATGTGGGCGCGCAGGTTCTCGCCCATCTTGCCCTTGACCTCGTCGGCGTGGGCGATGACCTCGTCCAGGTTGCCGTACTGCACGATGAGGGCGCTGGCCTTCTTGGGGCCGATGCCAGGTACGCCCGGGATGTTGTCGGACGAGTCGCCCTTGAGGCCGTAGAAGTCGGGCACGAGCTCGGGCGTGATGCCGTGGTAGAGGTCCTCCACGCTCTCGGGCGTCATGATGTTCACGTCAGAGACGCCCTTGCGCGTGGACACGATCTTCACGCGGTCGCTGGAGAGCTGGTACATGTCGCGGTCGCCGGTCACGAGCAGCATGTCCATCCCCTGCTCGGAGCCCATGCGCGCGAGCGTGCCCAGGATGTCGTCACCCTCCCAGCCTTCCGACTCCACGACCGGCACGTCCATGGCCACCAGCAGGTCCTTGACCATGGGGAACTGCTCGTGCAGCGTCTCGTCCATGGGCGGGCGCTGGGCCTTGTACTGCGGCAGCATCTCCATGCGCACGCGCGGCTTGCCCTTGTCAAAGGCCACGACGATGGCGTCGGGCGTGAACGACTCGTTGAGCTTGAGGAACATGGAGAGGAAGCCAAAGATGGCGTTGGTGGGCCGCCCGTCCGGCGCCACCATCGAGGGCGGGATCGCGTGGAACGCGCGGTGCATGAGCGAGTTACCGTCAACGACGGCGATGGTCTTGGGCATTGCCCCTCCTTGAAAGGCGGCTACAAGAGCTTTGCTCTTATCGCCATATATGTGTCACGTTAGCTAACTTACTTCCCCACATTCTAAAGTAGTGGATAATTGTGAACGTTGAGAAGAGCCAGTCGCACGAAAGCAGGTCACCATGCCCAAGGACAAGGTCTCAGCCGAGTTTGGCACGCTCATCTTTAGCGATGCCGTCATGCAGGAGCGCCTGCCCAAGCCAACGTGGAAGGAGCTCTCGCGCGTTCGCCACGAGGGCCTCGCGCTTGACCTGGACATCGCCAACGAGGTCGCGCACGCCATGAAGGAGTGGGCGCTGGAGATGGGAGCCACGCACTACGCGCACTGGTTCCAGCCACTCGCCGGCATCACGTCCGAGAAGCACGACTCGTTCCTGACGCCCAAGGGCGACGGCACCGCGATCATGTCGTTCTCGGGCAAGGAGCTCATCCAGGGCGAGCCCGACGCGTCGAGCTTCCCCTCCGGCGGCCTGCGCGCGACCTTTGAGGCCCGCGGCTACACGGCGTGGGACCCCACCTCCCCCGCGTTCATCAAGGACGAGGTTCTGTGCATCCCCACCGCGTTCATCTCCTACACGGGCGAGGCGCTGGACAAGAAGACGCCGCTGCTGCGCAGCATGGTGGCGCTGGACCGTCAGGCCAAGCGCGTGCTGGCGCTGTTTGGCAGGAACGTCAAGAACGTGACGACCTCCATTGGCCCTGAGCAGGAGTACTTCCTCATCAAGGAGGAGGACTATGCGGCGCGCCCGGACCTGATCCTGTGCGGCCGCACGCTGTTTGGCTGCGAGCCGGCCAAGGGCCAGGAGCTGGACGAGCACTACTTTGGCGCCATCCGTCCCACCGTCAACGAGTTCATGAAGGAGCTTGACGACGAGCTGTGGAAGCTGGGCATCCCCGCCAAGACCAAGCACAACGAGGTGGCCCCCTGCCAGCACGAGCTGGCGCCCATCTATGAGCTGGGGTCGTGCGCCATTGACAACAACCTCATCACCATGGAGATGATGAAGCTCGTGGCAAGCCACCACGGGCTGACCTGCCTGCAGCACGAGCGCCCGTTCAACTACGTGAACGGCTCGGGCAAGCACGACAACTGGTCGCTTTCGGCCGATGGCAAGAATCTGCTGGAGCCCGGCCGCGCGCCCGAGGAGAACCTGCTCTTCCTGGTCTTTCTGACCTGCGTCATCGCGGCCGTTGACACCCACGCCGACCTGCTGCGCGCCAGCGTGGCCAGCGCGGGCAACGACCACCGCCTGGGCGCCAACGAGGCGCCTCCCGCCATCGTGTCCATCTTCCTGGGCGACGACCTGTCCGCCGTCGTGGACGCCATCGTGGAGGGCCGCGAGTACACGAGCCAAGACCGCACCGTCATGGACCTGGGTGTGCCGATGCTCGCCGACGTCGTGCGCGACAACACCGATCGCAACCGCACCTCGCCGTTCGCGTTCACGGGCAACAAGTTCGAGTTCCGCATGTGCGGCAGCCAGCAGAACCTGAGCGACCCCAACGTGGTGCTGAACACCGCCGTGGCCGAGCAGCTTGACGAGTTTGCCACCACCATGGCGCCCGTCGACGAGTCCGACCTAGTGTCCAACACGATGAAGTGGGTGCGCACGACGCTGACCGACCACAGCCGCGTGATCTTTAACGGCAACGGCTATGGCGAGGAGTGGGCCCAGGAGGCCGAGCGCCGTGGCCTGCACAACCTTGCCACCACGCCCGACGCGCTGCCAGCCATTGCCTCGCCCGAGTCCGTGGAGCTCTTTGAGCGCTACGGCGTCATGACGCAGGCCGAGGCCCAGGCGCGCTACATCGCCAAGGCCGAGCAGTACGCCAAGCTACTGAACATCGAGGCCAACACCATGAGCTACATGACGCGCCACATGTACCTGCCAGCGCTCATCGACTACTCTGGCGACATCGCCACCGAGATGGCCGCCAAGGCCGACCTGGGCATCCACTCGCGTGCCGAGCGCGACATCCTGGAGAAGCTCACCGAGGGCACCGATGCCATCTACGAGCAGGTCGCAGCCCTGGAGCAAAAGAACGCCGCCGCGCGCAGGAGCGCTGCGAGGCCTACCGCGACGACGTCATCCCCGCGATGGAGGAGCTGCGCCGCCTGGTGGACCAGATGGAGCTGCTCTGCAGCCACGACTTCTGGCCCGTGCCCAGCTACAACCGCATGCTGTTCTACGTGTAGCGGCACGCGCGACACACGACCAAGTGACCAGTCGGGGTGCGGGTTTCCGCGCCCCGACTGCGTTTTGGTTCCTATTTGACCCTCCCAGGGCCACCAGGAAGGGTTCGCGGCAGCAAAACCGCAGGATTCAATTTGCAACTACCCCAGTTTTGCCAGACACGAGGGCCAATTAGGAACCAAAACGCAGGTTCAGATCCGGGCGACCTCTAGAACAGGTGGCGAATGCCGATAAGAACCAAAATGATGCCGCCCGCAATCTCGGCCTTGCCGCCCAGCGCGCGCCCGGCCTTGACGCCAATGAACAGCGCGATCATGCAGCAGACAAACGTGGTCAGGCCGATGCAGATGGACGACACAATGACCTGGGCGCCGGCTGCGCGCAAACCCACGCCCACGGCAAAGGCGTCGATGGCGGTGGCCACGGCCTGTAGGATCATGAGCCCCACACTCAGGCGAACGGGATCGGTCGAGGCCTTGGGGTCCAGGCTGGTCTCCTCGACAGGGACGCTGATGGCCTCGTACCCCTCATAGGCCATGTGCACGCCAATGGCGGCAAGTATCACAAAGACGACGATGCCCGCATAGCTGTTGATGAGGTCCTCGACCACGCCACCGGCCAGGTAGCCAACGACGGGCATGATGCCCTGGAACAGGCCGCACAGGATGGGCATGAGCATGAGACGCTGGCGCGACTCGCCTGGATAGGCGGCCGCATTGGACAGCGTCACCGAGAACGCGTCGGCCGAAAGGGCCAGTCCAACGGCAAAGGTCTCTAAGAACAGCATCGATCCTCCTGTGAATTCTTGTGATGTTATGAAAGGATACCAGCCTAGCCGCGTTCCACATACGAGACATACATGTATGCGGCGAGGCTCTGTGGTTATGCGTTCCATCACGAGTGCTGCATACCTGCGACCTATACTCAACGCTAAGAGACGAGGGGAGACGCATGACCCAGGATACGCACACGCCCAAGCACATAACTCCTGATAACGGCATCGAGGAGCCCTTGG
>CAJOGH010000159.1 GCA_905233865.1 uncultured Atopobiaceae bacterium | reverse complement strand
TCCCCGACATGAATGAGAAGAACCCCACCTACCAGGAGTTCGTCTACGGCATGCGTGGTGTGGTCCGCACCTGGATGCGTCGCGGCGCCCGTGGCTGGCGCCTTGATGTAGCCGACGAGCTGCCCGACTTCTTTATCGAGGGCATCGCCGACGCCGTGCGCACTACCCGCGAGGACGGCGTGGTCATAGGCGAGGTGTGGGAGGACGCCTCCAACAAGGTGAGCTACTCCGAGCACCGTCGCTACCTCCAGGGGTCCGAGCTCGATGGCGTCATGGGCTACTACCTGCGCGAGCCGCTCCTGGGGTTCCTCACGGGCGCAAACACCTCCCGCGAGCTTGGCGAGCGCGTGAGCACCATCCAGGAGAACTACCCGCCCGACGCGGTCGACTTTACCTTTAACCTGCTGGGCACGCATGACACCATGCGCCTGCTCACAGTGCTGGGCCGCGCCCCGGCGCCCGAGCTCTTGAGCGACGAGCAGCGCGCCACCTACCAGCTGGACGGCTATGCCCGCGGCGCGGCCATCGCCCGCCTGTGGCTTGCGGTCCTGCTGCAGATGACGCTGCCCGGGCTTCCGTGCATCTACTACGGCGACGAGGCCGGCTGCGAGGGCTACGCCGACCCCTACAACCGCGCCTGCTTCCCCTGGGGCCGCGAGAACATGGACGCGATGGCCATTCACCGCAACGCCATCAACCTGCGCAACATGTTCGAGGCCCTCAGGACGGGCACCTTTACCCTCATCGACTGCAATGATGACGACGTCTTTGCCTTTGCGCGCACGTCGCCCGAGACGCACGAGACGGTCGTCATCGTGGTCAATCGCTCCAACGAGCGTCCTGTGAACGTCCAGGTGCCGTGCTTTGGCCCCGCCGTCGACGAGGTCATTGGAGGCCAGGACCTGCAGGTGGAGGACGGCTTTGTCCACATGACCCTCTGGCAGCTTGGCAGCGCCGCCCTCTACTTCCACGCCGACGAGCGCCTGGACGTGCCCATGCTGGGCAAGAGCGGCATCATCTGCCACATCAGCTCGCTGCCGTCCGCTGACGGCGGCCCTGGCACCCTGGGCGCCGACGCCATGCGCTTTGTGGACTGGCTCAAGAACTGCCGCCAGTCCTACTGGCAGATCCTGCCCGTGAACCCCACGGACAACTTTGGCTCGCCCTACGCCGGCATGTCCGCCTTTGCGGGCAACCCTGCCCTCATGGAGGGTGGCGCCAAGCGCATCAGCGAGGTCACCAAGCCTCGCCGCGATCCCGCGGGCTTTGACGAGTTCTGCCAAAAGAACGCCTTCTGGCTGGACGAGTACGCCGCCTTCCAGGCCATCAAGTCCAAGCAGGGCGAGCACGTGCCCTGGCAACAGTGGCCGGAGCAGTACCGCACGTACAGCCCCGAGCTGCTGCGCGACCGCGAGCTGGCGCCCGCCATCCGCGACCAGAAGCGCATCCAGTTTGAGTTCCAGCGCCAGTGGGACGAGCTGCGCGCCTACACCAACCGTCGCGGCATCAAGATCATCGGTGACATGCCCATGTACGTGAGCGCCGACTCGGCCGACGTCTGGGCCCACCCCGAGATGTTCCGCCTGGACGAGGCCGGCAACCCCAGCGTCGTCGCGGGCGCGCCGCCCGACCAGTTCAGCGCCGACGGCCAGGTGTGGGGCAACCCCACCTACAACTGGGACCTCATGAGGCAGACCGACTACGAGTGGTGGTACCAGCGCATCAAGCGTGCCATGGACCTCTACGACTACGTCCGCCTGGACCACTTCCTGGGCTTTGCCAACTACTACGCCATCCCCGCCGGCAAGGGCGGTGCCGACGGCGCCTGGCAGGCCGGCCCTGGCTTTGACCTGTTCCGCACCATGAGCGCCCGCCTGGGCGGCAACCTCCCGCTCATCGCGGAGGACCTGGGCGTCATCACGCCTGCCGTCCGCGCCCTCATGGCCCGCTGCGGGTTCCCGGGCATGGACGTCGTCCAGTTTGCCGACGTGGACGTGCGCCACGAGTACCAGCCGCCCGCGAACAAGATCGCCTACACCGGCACGCATGACAACGCCACGCTGCTGGGCTTCTGCGCCAGTCGCTGGGGCCTCTCCCGCGAGGAGGCGCACGACCTGGCGCGCGACATCATCGTCCGCACGCTGGACTGCCGCGCCAACACCGTGATCATGCCGCTCCAGGACGTCATGGGCCTGGGCGACGAGGCGCGCATGAACGTGCCCGGTCGCGCCGAGGGCAACTGGACATGGCAGGCAAGCTGGGATGAAATCGTCGCGTCCTCCAAGTTCCTCACGCAGGTAACCATCCAGAGCAGAAGGGGATAGCCGTGGCCGCACGCAAGTCGCCCCATCTTGGCTACACCGTCCGCGGCGGCGGAAGGGTCTACGTCGTCATCGACGGCGTGGACGACCAGACCGACCGCCTTGTCGCGCACGCCCGCACCGAGGCGGGTCAGAGCGTTCCCTGTCGCATCGCCCAGACCGAGGCGGGCGAGAAGAGCCTCGTGCTGCCGGTCCTTGGCGTGCCCATGGAGGCGAGCGTCCGCCTGGTGGACGACGAGGGCGTGACCGTTGGTGTGGCGCGCAAGCGCATCGACCCGCGCGGCGCCCACTTTGCCAGCGGCCTCAACGCCCGCCGCGACGCCGCGCTTGCCGCGCGTCTGCGCACCTGTGACGAGGACGCGCTCCCGGGCAAGCCCCGCGTGGAGCGCGTGCGCGCGCTGCCCCTGGACGACGAGGCCTACCCGGACGTCGAGGGCGGTGCCATCCACCTGTGGATGCTCGTGAGCTTTGAGGCCTTGGACGAGGACATGCCCGGCGAGGCTCTTGTCGTCAACGCGCTGGGCGAGGACGGGAGCAGCATCGCCATTGGCGAGCCCGTGACCCTGGGCCGTGCCGTTCGACCCGCCCGCCACCTGCCGGGCGCCTCGCGGCTCATGGAGGCCGTGAGCCTGACCATTCGCAGGCCGCGGGCAAACACCTGCGTGACCATGGGCTTTGCCGACATGCCGTCCACGAGCACCTTCGCGTGCTTGGAGGAGCATGTGATGGACGCCATGGTCAACGGAGCCTACGGGCTCATGACCGACCCCTGGGGCGACCCGGGCTACCCCGAGTGGTTCCAGGCCACCCGCGCCAGCTCGCTGGAGCTTGAGTGGCAGCGCGAGAACCCCGACCACTTTGACAACGGCCCCATGTTCAGCGTGGTCGTGCCCCTGTACAAGACGCCGGTGGAGTACCTGCGCGACATGGCGGGCAGCGTCCTCAGACAGACCTACACCCGCCTGGAGCTCATCC
>CAJOGH010000158.1 GCA_905233865.1 uncultured Atopobiaceae bacterium | reverse complement strand
ACGGGACGACCTGCAGATCGTCCAGGGCAAAGCCGATGAAGGGCACGCCTATTTGCCAGTGCTGGCCTTCTTCGTGCCGCAGGAGTACTCGCTGGGCAGCAACACCTTTACCGTTACCCTCTCCGACTCTCTTACCGCGCTTTTTGGCACCCAAGACATCATTTCTGTTTACGACGCCTCAACCGGCATCACCTACATCATTCCCGCCTCGCTCAGGAACCTCTTTGCGCGCGCAAAAGCCACCGAGGAGCCTGCGAAGGCAGAGGCGACGGACGAGCCGAAGACAGAGGCAAAGGAAGCGGCCAACAACAACGCGGCAAGCGACCAACCCGCCCCTGCCGAACAGGAATACCTTCACGCCTGCGGCGGCGAGACGCTCGTAGACATCTATTGCGCAAAGACCGCGCGCGAGGCCCTTTCCGACGACGATCTTGAGTGGCTCATAGAGCTCATCCGCGAGCGCTTGGAGCCGCAGGCCGTAGAGCTTCTCCTTGCAAAGTTCCCGGCGTTTGGCCAGGCCGCCAAACGGGGCGAGATTGGCAAGGAGATCGGCTTGTACATCTATTACAAAAAGGGAGACAACGACGGCGATCCCAACCACGATACGATGGCAGACACGCTTGCCTACGTTTCGGCCGAGGCCCTGCTAAAGGAGGGCGTGCCAAAATACTGCTACATGCTTGCGGTAGACGTGGACAGCCTCTTGAAGAAGGACTCCAAGGGAAATCCCATCCGTAACCCGCAGACGGGCAAATACGTACTCGTCCGCGAAGGCACTGCGATAATCAACTTGGAGAACACCATTGTCCACGAGCTCTTCCACGCCATCACGCACGACTTCACCCGCACAGGCATGGCGGGCGCCACCGACCTCAAGGACATAATCACCAATCCAGACGGTTCCTTCAAGACCAGAGAGCAGGCCATTCGTTACAACACGCTTAGGTACCCCAAGTGGTTCGTGGAAGGCACCGCGTCGGCAGTGGAGAACGTCTACCAGTATCGCTATAACTATTTCCAGATACTGCGGAGGGCGCAGGACGAAAACGGAGTCTATGGCAGGGGCGCTCTCAACGACTCCTTTACCTCGCAAGTCATCCTTAACAACTATCTCTTCGCCAAGTACAACGACGGAAGCAACGTGTGGTTCGACATAGAGATGTGCAACGCCACCAAGGACAGAAACGGCAATCCCGTTGACACCTCTGCCTCGCGTTACGTAACTGGCTACCTGGCATCCCTTTACCTGAGCGACCTTGCGGCGTTCAACGTTTACGGCAAATCGGCAATACAGACGAATAACGGGGTTACGACCGTAGACGCAGGGATGCTTCGAGGCGGACTCAATGCGCTTCTGAACAGCCTGCACGATGGCAAGACCCTCGACGAGCTGCACCCCGCCGACGTCGCCGACATCATCGAGCAGCTGGACCCGCGCCTGCGCGCGCAGGTCTTCGCACAGCTTGAAGACGTGCAGGCGGCCGAGGCGATGGCCGAGCTCGATGACGACCAGGCCGCCGAGATCATGAGCGACATGTCCGCGCGCGACGCGGCGAGCATGCTGTCGCAGATGGACCCTGACGACGCCGCCGAGCTCGTGGGCGAGCTGGACTACGAGCGTGCCGAGAAGCTCCTGCGCCTGATGGGCGTCCAGGAGCAGCGCGCGGTCCGTCAGCTTCTGGGCTACCGCGACAGCACCGCCGGCCGCATCATGACCGGCGAGTTCGTGCGCATGCGCCCCGACCAGACCGTGCGCGATGGCGTGGAGACCATCCGCTCCGTGGACGATGACTACGAGACGGTCAACTACATCTACCTGTGCGACGACGATGGTCGACTCCGTGGCGTGGTGAGCCTGCGCGGCCTGGTGGTCGGTCGCATGGACGACGCCCTCATGGACCTGGCCGAGACGGACCTCATTACCGCGAGCCCCGACGACGACCAGGAGGACGTGGCCGAGGCCATCGCAAAGTACAACCTTCTGGCCATCCCCGTCGTGGACGAGAACCGCCACATGCTGGGCATCGTCACGGTCGACGACGCCCTGGACGTCATGGAGGAGGAGCACGAGGAGGACCTGGCCCTGGTCAACGGTCGCACCACGGCAAGCTCCGACAACGAATCCAGCCACCTGCTGGCGCGCCTGTTAACCCAGGAGACCTGGTTCTTCGTGTGGGTCATCGCCATGGTGGCGCTTTCCGTCCTCACCATCACGCGCGGCCTCACCGTGATCCCGGGCCTGCTTCTGAGCCTGGGTGCGCCACTTGCCCTGCGCGTGAGCGACGACATGGTCCGCTACGTCATCTCGTTCTTCTTTGACTTTGACGAGGACGACGAGGAGGCGCCCTCCATGGCGGGCTTTGCCATTCGCGGCATCGGTGCGAGCGTGTGCCTGGGCGCCATCGTCATGGCCCTGACCATCGTCATGACCAACGCCCTCACCACCATGGAGATAGACACCGGCAGCACGGACACGCTCGTCCTGGCCAAGCTGCTCCGCTGGGCCTTTGCCGGAGCCGTGCTCTCGTCCGTCGTGAGCTTTGCGACCGCCCCTGCCTACCTGTCCGTTCTGCGCCGCCGCGAGCAGGCGGGCGCCGACACCAACGGCGACTCCCTGCGCGCCGTTGCCATGGCCGTCGCCCTCATCGTCTTCCTCGCGGTAACCAGCTATGCCGTGTACGTCGTCCCGGGCCTGGTGGCCTAACATGGCGACGCGCAAGAAGGAGCGCCGCAGGCTCGAGCCGAGGCTCGTCCTTGCCGCCATGGGTCCCGGCATGGTCGCGGCCCTTGCGGGCGCGGACGCCGGCGGCGTGGCCACCTACTCCAACGCGGGCGCCCTCTTTGGCTTTGGCCAGCTGTGGACCGTGCCCATCATGTGCTTGCTGCTCATCGTGGCCCAGGAGACCGCGGCGCGCATGGGTTGCGTGACGGGCAAGGGCTTTGCCTCGCTCATCCGCGAGCGCTACGGCGTGCGCCTGAGCGTGGCGGCCATGCTCGCCCTCCTGGTGTCCAACACGACGGTGACCCTCTCGGAGTTCGCTGGCATCGCCTCTGGCCTTGCCCTCTTTGGGGTGCCGCCCTACCTGAGCGTGCCCGTGGCCGCCGTGGCCATCTGGCTGCTCACCATGAGCGGCTCCTATAGGCGCATCGAAAAGATCTTGCTGCTCATCAGTTGCGCCTTCCTCACCTATGTCGTCGCTGGCATCATGGTGGGCCCCGACTGGGGGCAGGCCCTGCACGACACAATAGTCCCGCAGATCCAGCCCACACCCGCCTACCTGTCGCTGCTCGTGGCAAACGTGGGCACCACCATCGC
>CAJOGH010000157.1:3431-4321 GCA_905233865.1 uncultured Atopobiaceae bacterium | reverse complement strand
ACTCTGGTCGAGCTCGTAGCAGCACGGAGCGTTCCAAGCCAGCTCAAAGGCCTCGCAAAAGCTCTCGGCCAGGCTCGCGTTGTTGGCCATCGAGACCGAGAGGTTCCATTCGACATTGCCCTTGAGCGCAGTCTCGGTCAAGTTGGAGCTGCCTACCATGAGGTGGGCCATGGAGCCGTGACGGAAGTAGTATCCCTTGCAGTGGAGCCCGTCAAACTGTGGCTGATTGTAGATGCGGGTCTCGATGTTGTCGTACATGAGCAGGGTATTGAATGCCTGCGGATCATTGAACGAGAGATAGGTCCCCGTAAGAACCCGACCGCGAACCCCGCGCTCACGGGCGGCGTCCAAGGTCTGGATGAGCAGTTGCATGCCGCCCTGGGTCACGAAGGCAACGGCAAACCAGAACTCGTCGCCCTCCCCTAGCTGGTCGATCTCGTCGAGAATCGCCGTGAGGACGGAAAGGCCGCGCTCGCGGTTGTTGTAGACGATCGAAGGCTTGAGTGACTCGCGGGCCTCGATGTCGCGCGAGATATAGCCGCTCGACAGCGACTCGATGAACTCGCCGGTCTGGCGTGCCGTCGTGCCGTCGATGATCCCAACGTCAACGCGCCAGGAGCCGTCGTCGTAGTTCTGTGCGTAACCTGCGCCCACAAGGCCTCCCTAATCAAGGCCATCATCCCAGGGTCGGCCGGGGCCCGCAAGGACGCATCGACAGCCGGTGTGCACGAAGGCTAGTACGAGACCCTGCGGGTCACATAGGGCGAGAAGTCCACACCACTTGTACGGTCCACAAACGTCTGAGCATCAAGATGAAGGTCGATGAGATGAGGCTTGTCGCTGCGAGCCGAGAGCCCGTCAAACTGTGGCTGATTGTAGATGCGGGTCTC
>CAJOGH010000157.1:0-3341 GCA_905233865.1 uncultured Atopobiaceae bacterium | reverse complement strand
CCGTCATCAGCCAGCTTGGAATAGCTCTTGCTCGCGGCAAGTTCAATGCCCTGGGACTCCAGATGCGCTATCGCCTGGGCCTTGGCCTTGGTTCCAAGCCGAAGGCGCATGATGTCCTCGCTCTCACCACCAAAGCCGTCACGCCTACCAGGAGAGAGTGCGTCAATGCCAATGAGCTCGATGAGGAACAGAGCCTCCTTGAGATACTGCTCGAGCACGACCTCACGGAACCTGTCGACCTTCCGCGGGTTGCCACCATTCATGTTGTCGCAGTCGAGTGAACCCACCTTACGCGCACGCTCAATGAGACAGGACTCAAGGTAGTCGATGTCGGCATGGTCGAGACTGTCGTCCGTGGTGGTTAGGACGACGACGTTCTCCCACCAGTCCTTCTTGTCCAGATGCTGCGTCAGACGGCGTGATAGATCAGAGGACTGTCCGACGTAGACCTTCTCATCCGAAAGCAAGAGGTACACGCCGGAGCTCTTGCACGCACCTTGTTCTAGCAAGCCACTAACCGACTCGCGCGGCGCGGCAAAGAGCTCGCCCGAGTTCCAGCGCGAGTCCTGGATGCAGATGACGCCGTCAAACGAGCCATCGTACAGAAGGAGGTTGATTGACTTTGCCTCAGAGCTCATAGCGAACGTTTCCTCCCTGCAGACCTGGCAAGACTAGTTGCACGTATGATCTCACAACAGCAGCCATAGGAGAAGATCTATGACCCGGCACTCGCACGCTCTTCTCGCCCTGCGTCACCCGATGTACTATCCTCATGCATGCACACGACCAAAGGAGCGCCATGTCATCCAAGCCGACCGTCCACGTTGCAGCCGCCATCATCCACGACGGGCAGGGCCACATCCTGGCCGCCTGCCGCGCGGACGGAGACCTGTCCGGCAAGTGGGAGCTTCCCGGCGGCAAGGTGGAGCCGGGCGAGACGAGCGAGGCGTGTTGCAGGCGCGAGGTTGCCGAGGAGCTTGGCTGCACCCTAGGCACGATGGTGGGGTACGACACCGTCCACCATGACTACCCCGACTTTCACCTGGATATGGACGTGTTCGTGGCCACGCCGGTGCCGGGACAGACCCCGCGCGCCATCGAGCACGCCGAGATCCGCTGGCTCAGCCGTGACGAGCTCATGGATGTCGACTGGCTGGATGCCGACCGTCCGCTCGTGCTGGGCGTCGGCGTCATGTGGGGGCAGCTCTTTGAGGCGGAGATGCTCTAGCAGGCAGACTATGAGGCTACTTAGGCGTCCCCGCGGTTGCGTTATGAACCCACCTTCCACAGGTGGGCGTCCTCGTCGCCTCTTCCAGCTTCCTCAACAACGGAGGATACCTGTACTGAACGCGGCACCCGGACTCCCTAACAAAACTTGTCGGTTCACCCAGTTTGCTTCCGCGGGGACGCACCTATAAGGTATGCGATGCCCAAACCAAATACCAGTCTTGACTTGGAAAAACTATCCGTCAAAATTAGTAGTTGGGGGCATTTTTACCTCACTTGAACGGCACGTACCCGCGCGTCGCGATCACATCGACGCCCGTGCCAGCAACATCCCTTATCAACACATCTCCCACGCGCACGCCTGGCTCCAGGCGTGTGTTCTTGATCTCGATAAGAACCTGCTCCACGAGCTCCTTGGGCACGGCCGCGACCGTCTTGCACGGAACGGGGCGCGAGTCGCCCGCGACGCTCACAAGTGAGGTGACCACGCGCTCGGGACAGGTGGCCTCGCGCTCGCCGTAGGTGCGGCCGCGCGGGCAGGTGTTGCCCTCCACGCTCACGACCTCGCCGTCGTCAATCGTCACCTTGAGCTGGCAGCCCATAGGGCATTGCACGCAGGTGATGTCTCGTATCTCCTGGGCCATGCTACTCGCCCTCCCCTCGTGCGACGACACTCACGACGATCTCGCCAGTCGCCTTCTGCACCTCGTCCGGCTTCAGGCGCACCGTCTGCATCTCGGAGGGAACCACGATGCGACGGCGCACGCTCCTGATGGTGGTACCGGCGCTCTCAAAGCGTATGACCGCGTCCTCGACGCGCGTGCGTGACCGCAGACGGACGACGACCTCGCCTGTCGCGTCGCCGATGTGCTGCGGGGTGATCGACCCGACGTTCTCGCCAGCGATGACGCGCATGAATACGCTCTTGTCGACATGGTCAGAGGCGAGGGCCCAGCTGGCCGCACGCTCGCCGGCCAACGCGCCCTCCTCGCTCACGTAGTCGGCGAGGTCATGGACGTGAAGCTCGTTGCCGGCTACAAAGACGCCAGGGACACTCGTCTGCAGGCTCTCGTCGACCGCGGGTCCGCCCGTCGCGGGGTCTATCTGGATGCCGGCCGTGAGAGCGACGGTCGTCTCGGGCACGAGACCCACGGAGAGCAGGAGCGCGTCACACTCCACGACCTGCTCCGTGCCGGGGATTGGCTTGCGGGTCGCAGGGTCCACGTCCGTGAGCTCGACGGCCTCCAGGCGCTCGCGACCGATGACGCGCGTGACCGTACGCGAGAGGTAAAGGGGGATGTCGTTGTCCTCCAGGCATTGAACGATGTTGCGGCGCAGGCCGCCGGGCTGGTCCATGAGCTCGCAGACGCAGAGCACCTTGGCGCCCTCCCAGGTCATCCGGCGCGCCATGATGAGGCCGATGTCGCCCGAGCCCAGGATGACCACACGGCGGCCAACGAGCGCGCCCTCCACGTTGATGAGGCGCTGCGCTGTGCCCGCGCACATGACGCCGGCAGGGCGCCCGCCCGCGATGCCCACCTGGGAGCGCGTGCGCTCGCGACAGCCGCAGGCCAGCACCACCGACGCGGCACGGACGTGCATGATGCCCAGCGTGCAGGCGAAGGTGGCCGCGAGGCTGTCACCGTCACGCTCGAGCGAGAGCGCAATCCAGCCCAGGTGGACGTCGATGCCGCTGGTACGGTTGACCTCAACGATGTCGCGGCCCGCGTACTCGGGGCCGGTGAGCTCCTCGCCAAAGCGATGGAGGCCAAAGCCGTTGTGGATGCACTGCTGCAGGATGCCGCCGAGGAACTCGCCGCGCTCGGCGAGGATGACGCTCGCGCCGGCTCGCGCGGCGGACGTGGCGGCGGCACAGCCCGCGGCGCCCGCGCCTATGACGAGGACGTCGCAGGTAAGCGTCTGGTTAGCGCTTGCGATCATTGCTACTCCTCCCCTCGCGCGTAGGGCGCCATGCTCGTGCCCGGGCCTGAGATGCAGACCTGGCTGAGCGGGATGCCAAGCTCTATGGCAATGAGGCGCGCGACCGTGGGGCCGCAGAAGCCGCCCTGGCACAGGCCCGTGCCCGCGCGGCACCGTCGCTTGACGCCGTCGAC
>CAJOGH010000156.1 GCA_905233865.1 uncultured Atopobiaceae bacterium | reverse complement strand
CTGCGGGTGCAGTGCTTCGGCAGCTTTGAGGTGTTCTGGCAGGGGGAGCCGCTGAAATTCGCCCGGCGGCAGACGAAGGAGCTGCTGGCCTATCTCGTTGACCGCAAGGGCGCGGCCTGCACGTCGGAGGAGCTGGTCTCAGCGCTGTGGGGCGACAGCAGCGGCAGAAAGGACGCCAAGCACGGCATCCGCACCTCGCTGGACGCCGACGCCGTCACGCTCGTCACGGCCCTCGCGCTGTTCTTCTTTGCCGTGGGCACCGTCAAGGGCTTCGGCCTCACGCTGGCCCTGGGCATCGTCTGCGACGTTCTGACCATGTTCCTGTTCAAGGCGCCGGCGCTGCGCCTGCTGGCCATCAAGGCCATCCCGAGCCACCCTGGCTTCTGGGGCGTCAAGCAGGATATCGAGGAGGCCGAGGCCGCCAAGGGCGATGCCGACGCCAAGGAGGGGGGTGTGGCCAATGCGTAGCCACTTCTCCTTTGAGATTCCCTTCATCCAAAACCGCAAGTTCATGCTGGGCGCCTCTGCGCTCCTGGCCGTCCTCGCCATCGTCGGCGTCCTCGTCCGCGGCCTGACCTTTGGCATCGAGTTCCAGGGCGGCACCGAGATCGACTTCTCCAACACCGGTGACATCACCATCGAGCAGATCCGTGGCGCCTTTGGCGAGACGGGCGAGCCCGATGTCTCCATCCAGACCACCTCGACGGAGAACGAGAAGGGCTTCATGGTCCGCTCCGACATCACCGACCCCACGGAGGCAGCCGAGCACGCCGCCGCCGTGGCCGGCAAGCTGAACCTGGGCGAGGAGTCCTACACCGTCACGACCATCGGTCCGGACTGGGGCGCCGACGTCACGCGCTCCTCCGCCATCGCCTTTGGTGTGGCCATCATCCTGATCATCGCCTACGTCTCCATCCGCTACGAGTTCAAGATGTCCATCACGGCCATCGTCGCGCTCCTGCACGACCTCGTGATCACCGTCGGCGTCTACGCCTGGACCGGCATGGCCATCACGCCTAACGTCGTGGCCGCGCTCCTGACCATCATGGGCTTCTCCCTCTACGACACCGTCGTCGAGTTCAACCGTATGGACGAGAACGCAAAGCAGCTCAAGGATGGCGTGCACCGCACCTACTACCAGATCTGCAACTTCTCCATCAACGAGGTCATCGTCCGTTCCATCAACACGACCATCACGACGCTCGTCCCGGTCGTCTGCATGCTCGTCATCGGCGGCGCCACCCTCAAGGACTTCGCGTTCGCCATGCTCATCGGCGAGCTTCTGGGTACCTACTCCAGCTTCGCCGTGGCCAGCCCGCTTCTGGCCATCTGGAAGACGCGCGAGACCCGCTGGGCCGCGCTGGAGGCCAAGTACGGCTGGAAGGCCACCAAGGTCGAGCCTGTCTCAACGGAGGGCGCTGAGTAGCTATGGCATCGCTGTCCACGTCTGAGCGATGGACCACCCTGACGTCCAACAAGGAGGCCGAGCGCGCGCTTATGCGTGAGCTCGGCCTCGAGCCGCTTGTGGCGCGTGTCCTTGCGGCGCGCGGCATGTGCGACCTGGACGAGGTGCGCACGTTCCTCACCCCCTCGCTCGAGCGCGACTGGGCCGACCCCGCTGACATCCCCGGAATGACGGCCGCCTGCGACCGCGTGGAGGCCGCCATCCGCGCCGGCGAGCGCATCGCCGTCTTTGGTGACTTTGACACCGACGGCATGTCCTCCACGGCCCTGCTCACCCTTGCCCTGCGCGATCTTGGCGCCAAGGTCTGGCACTTCCTGCCCCACCGCTTCGGCGAGGGCTATGGTCTGTCCCAGGAGGCGCTCGCCCGCGTCATAGACCGCTGCGACCCGCAGCTCGTGGTCACCGTCGACAACGGAATCGCCGCCGCCCGCGAGGTGGAGTGGCTCCTGTCCCAGGGCCTCGACGTCGTCATCACCGACCACCACGAGCCCTCGGACCTCGTGCCCCAGGGCGTGCCCGTCACCGACCCCAAGATCGACGAGGACTGCTACTCGCGCGAGCTTGCCGGCGCCGGCGTGGCCCTCAAGATGGTCTGCGAGCTGGGTCGTCGCATGGACCAGCCTGACCTGTGGCTGTCGTATACCGACCTTGCCACCCTGGGCACCATCTCCGACATGATGACCCTCAGCCGCGAGAACCGCGCGCTCGTGAGCCACGGTATCGAGCAGATGCGCCGTGGCACCCGTCCGGGCCTCGTGGCGCTCGCTGCCGTCTCCCGCGCCGACATCGCCACGATGACGGCCGACACCCTCCCGTTCTCCCTCGTCCCGCGCCTCAACGCGGCGGGCCGCATGGGCGAGCCCGAGGTCTCCGCGGAGCTCCTCATGACCACCGACATGGCCGAGGCCACGGACTTTGCCGCGCGCCTGGAGGCCATCAACCAGGAGCGCCGCGCCTGCGAGACCGAGCTCACCGAGGCCGCCATGGAGGAGGCCAAGCGCATCTACCACGGTGGCCGCTGCCTGGTCCTGGGCGGCCAGGACTGGCACGAGGGCGTCAAGGGCATCGTCGCCTCGCGCCTCGTCAACACCTACGGCGTGCCCACGATCCTCTTTAGCGTCGTCGACGGCGTCGCGCGCGGCTCGGGCCGCTCCGTGGGCTCGGTGGACCTCTTCCACGCGGTGGAGGAGTGCCAGGACCTCTGCGTGCGCTTTGGCGGGCACGCGGGTGCCGTGGGCGTGACCATTGAGGTCGATAAGATCGACGCGTTCCGCGACCGCCTCGAACAGGTGCTGTCAGCCCTTCCCGCCAGTGAGTTCGTCAGCCATGACGAGGTCACGGCCGTGGTGGGCGTCGATGAGCTCACCGTCGACTCCATCACCTCGCTCGAGCGCCTGCAGCCCTTTGGCCAGGCCAACCGCAAGCCTCTCTTTGCGGTGCAGGGCGTGACGATGACCAACCGCTCCTGCGTGGGCGCGACCGGCGAGCACCTTCGCTTCTTTGCCACCGACGGCGTCTCGCAGGTGGGCGCCATCATGTTCCGCGCCCCCGACATCCAGCGCCTGGTGGCGTGCGAGGATGCCGTCGACGTCGTCTTCGAGCCTGTCGCGGAGACCTGGAACGAGCAGACGCGCCCCAAGATGATGGTGCGCGACATCCTCGTCCACGAGCCCGGCGACGATCCCAACGACGCCGTCCTGCCCGACCTCATCAGCGACCTCATCGACCGCGGCGAGGAGATCCTCACGCGTGGTGCCTACGCGGGCATCGCCGAACAGGACACCTTCATCACCAAGGTCGTCGGCGTCACCTACGAGGGACGCCAGGAGGTCGTGGCCCTGCTTGCCCCAGACGAGGTCCTGGATCTCACGCGCGACGCAGGCAACGCC
>CAJOGH010000155.1 GCA_905233865.1 uncultured Atopobiaceae bacterium | reverse complement strand
GGCGTCTCGTCTGGTGCTGGAGCTTCAGGGCATCGTTGACGAGGACCTCATCTCCGCGGACCTCTCGCAGGTGCCGCGCGCGGCCGAGCCCGTGCCTGCCACAGGCCCTGCGTCTGAGGCGACCGAGGCGCTGCTGTCTATGGGCTTTACCACGCGCGAGATCGAGCTCGCGTTGAGCGACGCGCCTGACGGTGAGCTGGCCACGCCCGAGGCCGCGCTCGCCTTTGCGCTCAGGCGTCTGGGAGGTGGTCGATGATGTGGGAGGCCGATGCCGGCGAGGATCTCTTTGCCGACCTGCCAAGCCAAGCTCAGGGACGAGTGGTCGACGCGTCACTGAGTGGGGAGGACCTGGAGGTAGACCGCACGCTTCGCCCCCAGACCCTCGACCAGTATCTGGGGCAGGAGCACATCAAGGACAACCTGAGCGTACTCATCAAGGCCGCCAAGGACCGCGGCGAGCCGCTGGACCATGTCATCCTGTCGGGCCCTCCGGGACTGGGCAAGACGACGCTGTCTGCCGTCATCGCCAATGAGATGGGGTCCAAGATTCACACGACTTCGGGCCCGGCCATCGAGCGCACTGGCGACCTCGCGGCCATCCTCACCAACCTTGAGCCAGGCGATGTCCTGTTTATCGACGAGATCCACCGCCTCAACCGTCAGATCGAGGAGGTCCTCTATCCTGCGATGGAGGACTTTGCCCTGGACATCGTCATAGGCAAGGGGCCCGCGGCGCGCTCCATTCGCCTGGACGTGCCTCACTTTACCCTCGTTGCGGCGACGACGCGCACGGGCCTGCTCACCGGTCCTTTGCGCGACCGCTTTGGCATCTCGTTCAGGCTGGACTATTACACGGAGGACGAGCTCGCAAGCATCGCCGAGCGCTCCGCCTCCATCCTTGACGTGCGACTGGATCACGAGAGCGCGCTGGAGATCGCGTCGCGCAGCCGCGGTACGCCGCGCCTGGCCAACCGCCTGCTCAAGCGCGTGCGCGACTATGCGCAGGTACGTGCCAACGGCCAGATAACCATCGACGTTGCGCGCGACGCCATGAGCTTCTTCCAGATCGACGAGCTGGGCCTGGACTGGATGGACATCAAGATACTCACTGCGCTCGCATCTACCTTTCGCGGACGAGCGGTGGGTCTCAGCACAATCGCGAGTGCAATTGGCGAAGACCCGACTACAATCGAGGACGTGTACGAACCGTATCTGCTGCAGCGCGGGCTCATAGTCCGCATGCCGCAGGGACGACAGGCCACGCCCGCCGCCTTTGCACACCTGGGCCTCGAGCTGCCTTCGTCTGGCTAGAAAGGAACGCCCGTGCTGCACCGCGACTATCTGATGGACATCATCGAGAACTTCGTCAACACCGTCCTGCACGCGCTCAAGCGCGCGCTGCTGGAGCGCGACGTCCACTCCTGCGTGGAGGTCGAGCAGGCCGTTGGCGAGCTCTTGGACCTTGACGCCGCCAATGCGATGGCGCTCTCGCCGGACTCGCTTGTCACGATGATGCAGCTTTCGGGCGTGGGCGACTCCGTTGCCTCCTACGTTGCCTACTCGCTCAACCGCGTGGGCGACGCCTACCAGCGCGCGGGCTACGACACGCTTGCCAAGACTCGCCACGAGCAGGCCTCTGCCGTGGCCGTTGCCTTTGGCTGGGCCCTCTCGCAGGTCCCTGAGGAGTTCCAGGGGCTCGAGGCCGACCTCAAGGCGTAGCGCGCATACGTTCCTCCCCTGTGGTTTTACGGTTCGTGTGGTATGCACGTTGGGCGTATACCTGTAGGGTGGCTAAACCATACGCATTATTGAGCCTGACTACTTCTATTGCGTTTACCTCGGGATTTACCGCTCGCGGAACAAGATTAATTCTCGTATTGATACAGGACTTCCTACGGTAAACTAAGTCTCGCGGCTCACGGCCGCTAAGGTTAGCGCGAAAGCGCATGGTTTTATGCCCCACAAGGGCAGGAAAGAAAGGCACGTCATGGCACAGGGTACTGTTAAGTGGTTCAACCCCGACAAGGGCTACGGCTTCATCTCCCGCGAGGACGGCGACGACCTGTTCGTCCACTACTCCGAGATCCAGATGGACGGCTTCAAGACGCTCGACGAGGGTCAGGCCGTCGAGTTCGAGGTGACCACCGGCCAGAACGGCAAGCTCCAGGCCTCCGCCGTTCACAAGATCTAAGCATCACGCATAGACCTTCAGAGAGGGGGCCTCAGGGCCCCCTCTTTTTGTCACAATTTTAGTCCCCCCTGTTTGATATCAATTGATAAGCCCGAGCTGTTGTTCTGTTAGGCTATCTTTATACAGACCTAGCTATCGTTCGAATGCCAGAATATATGGTATGATTTATAATCGACTGGTGAGCTGGGCTTAGCATGACAAGGAGACCTACGGGTCGGGTGCCATTGCATGGCCCGGCGTCAATGTGATTATGGGAGACGATTCATGAAAGCGGTCTACGACAAAATCTACCGCGACATAAAGCGACGGATCGAATCTGGTGAGTTTGCCTGGCAGGAGTTCCTGCCCTCAGAGAACACCCTCATTGCAGAGTACAGCTGCTCCCATAACACTGTCCGCAAGGCCTTGGCCATCCTCGCGCGTGAGGGCTATATCGTCCCCGTGCATGGCAAGGGTGTGCGTGTCATCTACTATCCTCGCTCTCAAGACCGCGTCGTCATCGACAGCCTTGGGCCGTTCAAGAACGCCTGTGCCGAGAAGGGCCTCAAGCTCGTGACCAAGGTCATCTCCTTTGAGCGCGTTGTGGTTACCCCCGAGCTCTCAGAGATCACGGACTTTGACGAGGGCGAGGAGCTCCTGGTCGTGGAGCGTGTCCGCAACATCGATGGCAGGAACGTCTACCTAACCAAGAACTACCTGCTTGCCAGCATCGTTGGCGACATGACCCCCGAGGACGCCGAGGACTCCATCTACAGCTACCTCGAGCGCGAGCGTGGCATGAAGGTGGCCGTGACCAAGCGAATCTTCATGAGTGAGCCGGTTGCCGACCATGCCCGTGAGTACCTTGACTTCGAGGGCTTCCAGTGCGCCGCGATGATGGTCAACCGCGTGTACAACACCGAGGGCACCTACTTCGAGTACTCCAAGTCCTGGTGCAGCCCGCGCGACATCGCCATGTCCGACATCATCATCCGCAACGGCAACCTGTCGTTCATGTAAGGAGCGCGGCTTGTCCTAGAGCGCGATGTCGCGCCAGTCCTCCACCCAGAGATCACTGAGCTTTCGCAGGCTCTTCTCGTCCTGAGAGGGGTCGTCTGAGCGCACGCCGCAGGTAAGCCATCCCGCCCGCGAGGCAGAACGAACGGCGGGCTCGATGTCCTCGAACACGATGCAGTC
>CAJOGH010000154.1 GCA_905233865.1 uncultured Atopobiaceae bacterium | reverse complement strand
GTTTGCCAACCAGGCGCCCGAGGACGACGAGGAGATTCACGCCTTCTGCACCATGAAGTTCGGTACCGAGTTCCCGCAGTTCAAGAAGGGCGATGTCAACGGTGACAACGCCAACCCGCTCTTTGCCTACCTCGCCACGGAGAAGCCCCACACCGGGTTTAGTGGCCTCAAGGGCATCGCGATGAAGAAGGTCGCCAAGTCCGTGGACAAGGAGTTTGGTGACAAGGCCTACATCAAGTGGAACTTCACCAAGTTCCTCGTCGACCGCAACGGAAACGTCATCGAGCGCTTTGAGCCCACCGTGTCCATGAAGGACGTCCGCGCGGCTGTTGAGGCGCAGCTCTAATGACCACTGCGGCGGTGGACGACAAGAGCCTGGAGCTGCAGGGCCTCTGCCCTGACGAGCTGCTGTGCCTCGACAGGCAGCTGTGCTTTCCGCTCTATGCGGCCTCAAAGGAGGTCGTGCGGGCCTACGTCCCACTGCTGCGCGACCTGGACATCACCTACACGCAGTACATCGTCATGATGGTACTGTGGGAGCAGGGCAGCGCGAGCGTGCGCGAGCTGGGAGACAGACTCTACCTGGACTCGGGCACGCTCACGCCCCTGCTCAAGAAGCTCGAGGCCAAGGGCCTCGTGAGCCGGACGGCCGATGCCGCCGACGGGCGCCGCGTGGTCGTGGAGCTCACGGACGACGGGCGCGCCCTCAAGGGCAAGGCTGCCAGGGTGCCCGTTGCCATGGGGTCGTGCCTGGGCTTCTCGCCGGCCGAGGCGGCTCAGCTCAAGGAGCTGCTCGACAAGGTCATCCGCAACGTGAGGGGAGAGGGCGTCAATGAGTGACACCACCACAGACATCGGAGTGGACCTCAACAGTCCCGCGCCGGGGGAGAGCAAGGGTTCGCGCTCGCGCGCCATCGTCCGTACGAGTGTCATTGGCATCCTGGCCAACCTCGCGCTTGTCGGGTTCAAGGTCGCGGTGGGTACGCTCGCCAACTCCATTGCCATCGTCCTGGACGCCGTCAACAACCTCTCCGACGCCCTGTCCTCCATCGTGACCATCGTGGGCGCGCGCCTGGCCGTCAAGCCGGCCGACCGCGAACACCCCTACGGGCACGGGCGCACGGAGTACATCACGACGTTCGTCATCGCGGCTGTCATCCTGTGGGCGGGAGTCACGGCGCTGGTTGAGGCCGTCCGACACATCATCGAGCCGTCAGACCCCGAGTATGACCTTGTCACGCTCGTCATTATGATTGTCGCGGTGATAGTCAAGATTGGCCTGGGCTCCTATTTCAAGCGGTCTGGCCAGCGGCTGGGGTCCGACTCGCTGGTGGCCTCGGGCCAGGACGCGCTGCTGGACGCTGCCGTCACGACGACCACGGTGGTGGGCGCCATCGTGTTCATGCGCTTTGGCGTCTCGCTCGAGGGACCGCTGGGCCTGCTCATCTCGGCCATGATCATCAAGGCCGGTGTCGACGTGCTGCGCGAGGCCATCTCCAAGATACTTGGCGCCCGCGTGGACGCGAGCACCAGCACGGCCATCAAGCGCGCCGTCGAGGGTGTCGACGGCGTCATTGGCGCCTACGACCTCGTGCTCAACGACTATGGCCCCGAGCGGCTATGGGGCAGCGTCCACATTGAGGTGGACGAGTTCCTGTCTGCCCGCGAGGTTGACCGCATCGAGCGCGCCGCGCAGCGCGCAGCCTACCTGGAGACGGGCGTCATCCTGCACACGGTGGGCATCTACTCCACCAACGTGCACACGAACCCGGTCGTTCGTGACATGCGAGAGGTGCTCGACGACATCGTGCGCGCCCACGACGAGATCTTGGAGGCGCATGGCCTCTATGCTGACGACACCACGCACGAGGCCTCGTTTGACCTCGTGGTCTCCTTTGATGCCCCTGACAGACACGCTGTCGTGGATGATGTGAGGGAGCACCTTGGCCGCACTTTCCCCGATTACGCGTTCTCGATTACGCTTGATGACGACATAAGTGACTAGTTGCAACTTGTATGCGCTAGAATGAGGTCCGGAAAGGGGAGAACGTGCCAAAGGTACTGCGCATGCTAGCGGGCAGCAACGAGGCTGCAATGGGGTCTGCCACGGCGGTTGTCGTGTGCGGCCTTGCGCTCACGCTCGTGTGCATAGCGCTCTTTTGCTATGGGTCCTTCCGCACCTTTTCCAAGATGGGTCTTCCCGGCTGGCAGGGCTTTGTGCCCATCTTGGGAACCGTCCGCGGCCTTGAGCGTGCCGCCAACCGTACCGTCATGCTTGTCATCCTTGGCATTCGTGTGGTCGCCTACGTCGTGACCATCGTGTCGGTCACCAATGACAGGATTCGCATCTTCGTGACCTTCTTGGCGCTCTTTGTCATCCTTGCCACGCATGCGGCAGAGGGGCTCCTCGTCGCGCGCCGCTTTGGCTTTGGCGTTGCCTTTGGCCTTATGTGCGGCATACTCCCGCCGGTCTTCATGTTCATCCTAGGCGTGAGCGACGCCCAGTTTGGTGACGACGAGCTCGCGCTTGAGGAGGACGAGGAGCTCGAGGACGAGCCTTCCTCCGTGTCCGAGCCTGAGCCCGCCGCCGACGTGCTCTAGTACTCGCCCTTCTTCCTTCTAACACCCAGGCGTAGGTCGCGTCCATAGCGCACGGCATCGTCCCCAAAGCGCTCCCTCAGGCTGTCCAGGGTGCGGCTGACACTCGTGCGCGGGCTCTTGTCGTCCTGCTCGTTATCGTCAAAGAGCGAGGCCTGGCGTGGCGGGACGGGACCAAAGCCGCTTACGCCCACGCCCATGAGGCGTACTGGCTCGCCCTCGCGCCACAGCTGGGACAGCAGCTCGCGCGCGACAGGGAAGATCTCCACCTCGTCATCGAGGTTCTTGTCGCAAGTCCTGCTTGCGGTGTGGGTGTCGCCCCACTCGTGGCGTACGCGCACCGTGACCGTGTGGCCGGCCAGCCCCTTGGCCCGCAGCCGCACCCCCACCATCTCGCAGAGCTGCGCCAGGGCCGCGCGCACCTCTGACGTCGTGTGGAGATCGGTGGCGTAGGTCCGCTCGTTGCTCACGGACTTGACCTCGCGCTCGGCTGCACGCTCCGTCACCTCGCTTATCTCAACGCCGCGCGCTCGCGCCTGCATGGTCTGCGCCAGTGATCCCATGGCGCGCGCGACCACATTGGGCTTGGCTGAGGCAAGCTGCCCGAGGGTGCGAATGCCCTGTTCCTTGAGGCGCGTCTCGCCCGCTGGCCCGATCCCGCTCATCGCGCGCACAGGAAGCGGTTCCAGGAACGCCTCCTCGGAGCCCGGCCACACGACGGTACAGCCGCGCGGCTTTTGCTTCTCGGAGGCGATCTTTGCCACGGTCTTG
>CAJOGH010000153.1 GCA_905233865.1 uncultured Atopobiaceae bacterium | reverse complement strand
GTTCAGCGCCAGCACGTAGTCGCCCTTTGCCTCACTCACGCCCAGGTTGACCGAGCGCGAGAAGTTAAAGGTCCCGTCCGACTCCTGCTCCACCACGCGCAAAATGCCAAAGCGCTCGGCCATGGCCTTGTACGCCTTGAAGGTCGCCTCGTCCTCCGAATTGTTCTCCACAACCACAACCTCGTAGTTGGGCCAGTCTGTGTGGTCGGCAATGGACTCCACGCAGCGCTCGAGCAGGTCGATCGAGTCCTTGTTGGGGATGATGATGCTCACGAGCGGGTGGTCGTCAAAGTGCGGCTGCACGTCCACGTGGCCCGGGAGCCGCCCGCCCATGACGGCGCGCGCGGGAACCTCGCAGCGGTCCAGGTGCTCCTGCACGCTGCGCACCTGCGCCTCCTGCGCGTAGGGCTTCTGGTCCATGCCACCCGCGGTAGAGCTCTGGCTGTGACGCCAGTGGTACAGCACGCGCGGGACGTGTGCCACGTGACGGGCCTGCTCGCCCACGAGCATCGCCATGTTGTGGTCCTGCGCGCCGTCGTAGTCCGCGCCGGGGAGCTCCGGCATGGCGGCCAGGATTGAGGTGCGCACGCACATCATGTGCGTCAGGTAGTTGTTGGCAAGGATGCGCCACTCGTCCCAGTCGGGCTTGAAGAACGGCAGGGCATGGGTGCCGTCGATGAGGTGGTCCTCGTCGCAGTAGAGCATGTCGGTGTCGGGCCGGCGGTTGATGGCGGCCGCGTAGCAATAGAGCGCGTCGGGCTCGATGAGGTCGTCATGGTCCAGGAAGGCACAGAAGTCGCCCGTGGCAGAGCGGATGCCCGCCGCGGTGTTAAGCGCGATGCCCTCGTTGCCCTCCAGCGTCACCACGCGCACGCGGCCGTCGCGCACCATGAGGGCGTCGGTCGCGGCAACGAGCCCCTCGTCCTCCGGGCTCGCGTTCACGAGCACGAGCTCCAGGTTGTCGTAGGTCTGGTCCAGCACCGAGCGTGCCATGGCATCGAGCATGTCCAGCGGCGTCTTGAACAGCGGCACGATCACCGAGAACTTGGGCTGCAGCCCAAAGGCAAACTGCTCGCGACGCTGCAGGTCCAGGTCACGTTCGGACGCGCGGTGATGGTCACGGAACCAGCCGTCGTAGCCGGGGTCCTGGTCGGGTCGGTACGCAAAGCCCCACGCGGGGTTGGGCGGACGATACCCGTCAAAGCCGGGCAGCACCAGCATGCACGGCTGGCCCGTGCCGTCCGTGCGGCGGGCCCACAGGGTGAGCCGGCCCACGTGCGCGGGCACGTCGATGGCAAAGCTGATCAGGCGGCGGTCGGCGCCGCGCTCCTGCCAGTCGGCCGTGGTGGCGTCGCCGGTGGAGACCCACGGGCCTGCGGCCACATCACGCCCGCGCTCGTCGCAGGCGCGGATCTCCCACGCCTGCCCAGCAACGTCGTCCGAGGGCGGCGCCATGAGCTCCAGCTCGCCACGGACGTGGCAGCGCTCGCCCAGTGCCTGCACGAGCAGGACGCGCAGGTCCTGCCCCAGCACGCGCGTGTGCTCGTCGTAGTTGCGCACCGCAAGGGCGGCGCGGTTGCGCAGCAGCGTGTTCTTGCGCGACTCGCGCGCGGCCGCCTGCGGGTCCAGCTCACGGTTCGCGCGTGCCGTGGCGTCGCCCGCCTTGCAGGTGACCTCCACCGTCACGGGCAGCTCGCTCTGCGGGCACACCACGACAACCGAGCCGCGGCCGTGCGGCAGCGCCTGCGCGGGCAGCTCGCCCTCGCCCGTGGTGGCACGCGCCTCCACGCTCGTGGCGCGGCGGTCCACGGTAACCAGGAAGAACAGCTTGTCGTTGCCGCGCGTGAGCGCCTCAAAGGTAGGAGCGGTGAGACTCATAGCGTGGGCTCCCTTCGCGTGGCACCAAGGCGCCAGTGTCCGCTCGTGTCAAACGCCGAGTTCACGTACGCGTCGTTCTCCGCAAACGGCTCGCTCATGCGCCGCATCTGGCTTCCCAGCGCGACCCAGGCGTCCTCGTCAAAGTAGGGGTAGCGTCCCAGGACGACGTTGTCGTCCATCGCTCGCGTTGCCACGACGTCGGGCACCGCAACGTTGGCCATGCCCTGGCTTAAGACGCGCAGGCTCAGGTCCGCCCATGCGTCCCATGCAAGACCCTCGGCGCCGTCGCGCAGGAGCTGTGCCAGCACGTCGCGCCTGACCGCGACCGCGCCTGGCGCGACGACGCTCACCTCGTGAGCGCACCCCAGCTCCCGCAGGTGCGCCTGGTCCGGGACGTCAAAGGTGCCCAGCGCGCGCAGGCGGTTGGGCGTGATCATGCGTGCCACGGCGGCAACGCTGCCGTCCGGCCACGCCTCCATGCCAGCCGCGAGGCCCACGTGGGGCAAGAGCGCGTAGGCGGCCAGCTGCGCCAGCCATCCCTCGCGCAGGATCTTGGAGCCGGGGGCAACAAGGCCCACCACGTCACATGTGAGGCGGTCCACCACACGGCCCAGGTCCTCGACCCGCTCGAGCGCCACGCGCTCCTCGCAGGCAAGCCCGGGTTCGGCCACCGCAATGCCCTCGGCGTCTCCCAGCACGATGACGGCGGCCGTGGGCGGCGTGTCGCCAGCAAGCACGAGAGAGCGGCCACCACCCGTGCGCGGCACGCACGCGACGGGAAGGTCGCGGTTCGCGAGCGCGGCACTCACGGCGGCGCACGCGGCGTCGTCGGATGGGTGCTCGGGCGCAGGTGCCGCATGCCAGAGCACGCGGCTCACATGGTGCACGTCAGCGTCGCGCTCATACAGGGCAAGCGCGAGCGCCATCCGTGCGTCCGCCATGTCGCGTACGTCAACCAGCACATCGCGCGCAAGGTCAGCGCTCACGAACAGCGCGCGCCCCACGCAATCGACGCACATCTGCGCCACGGGGCTCCAGTCCGGCTTGAGGCGCACGTCAAAGTAGCGCCCATGGTCGATGCGGTCCTCGTCGGCATAGACCGCGTCGGCACCGTCTACCAGCACGCGGCCAAGGGCAAAGAGGGCGTCGGGTTCCAGCGTGTCACCGGGGGCCACCAGCGCCACGTGGGTGCCGTGGCAGCGCTCCACCGCACGTGCGATGGCCTCGCCCTCGGCAGCACCGCTCATGTCCAGCGCGCAGGCCACGTCGGAGGTGGCAAGCGCGCGCACGTTCACGTTGCCCACAGGCGCCAGCACGAGCTCGGCCGCGGCATAGCTCTGCGCCTCTATGCTCGCAACGGTCGCGGCCGCGGCATGGGCGTCGTCGGCGGAAACAGGCATGACCAGGCTCAGGTGAACAGGGTGCTCCCCCATTACCTGGCCCGCGATCTCGCGCTGTGCCGCCAGCTCGATGGCGTTGGCCGCATGCGCGCGCATCCATCCGTCATAGCCGTCGTCCAGCCATGCGGGCGTGTGGTCGCGCAGGCCGGCACC
>CAJOGH010000152.1 GCA_905233865.1 uncultured Atopobiaceae bacterium | reverse complement strand
GATTCCCGCGATCGAGAGCGCCCACGCCGTTGCACACGCCATGAAGCTCGCGCCTCGTATGAGCGCGGACCAGATCCTCGTCGTGACGCTTTCCGGTCGCGGCGACAAGGACGTGGCAGCCATAGCCCGCTATCGCGGAGAAGACCTACACGAATAATGTCAAAGGGGCTTGTCAAAAAAAGGTCTAGCCCTTTTGACGTTCAGAGGAGGAGCAACAATGTCTTGCATAGCAGATGCCTTCGCCGCGAGTCCCAACGGCAAGGCGTTCATACCGTTCATCACTGCCGGCGACCCCACGCTCGAGGTGACGGAACAGCTCGTGGTGGGCATGGCGCAGGCGGGGGCCGACCTCATCGAGCTCGGCATACCCTTTAGCGACCCCACGGCAGAAGGCCCGGTCATCCAAGAGGCAAACCTACGAGCACTTCGCAACCATACAACAACCGACGACGTGTTTGCCATGGTCGAGCGTCTGCGGGTGACCTGCAACGTGCCGCTGGTAATCATGACCTATGCCAACGTGGTCTTTTCTTACGGCATCGAGCGTTTTGCCGCACGGCAGGCCGAGCTCGGCATGGGCGGCGTCATACTGCCCGACGTTCCGCACGAGGAAAAGGAGGAGTTCAGCGAGCCCTTCGCCGCGGCGGGACTCGACGTGGTGAGCCTCATTGCACCAACCTCCCACGAGCGCATACGCGCCATCGCACGCGACGCGAGCGGGTTTGTGTACTGCGTGAGCTCGCTCGGCGTCACGGGCGTGCGCAGCGAAATCAACACCGACATCGCATCCATGGTGCGCCTCGTGAAAGAGGAACGCCCCGACCTGCCCTGCGCTGTAGGGTTTGGCATCTCCACGCCCAAACAAGCCGCACGCATGGCCGCCGTATCCGACGGGGCCATCGTGGGGTCCGCCATCGTGCGCATGATCGGCGAGCATGGGTCGTCGTGCGTTGATCCGGTGTGCGCCTACGTACGCGACATGGCTACCGCCGTCCACAGCGTGTAGGGCGTAGGGCGTCGGCTGGCCATTGGGACTACCCCCATTTTGCAAACTGAAGGGATGTGAATGGGAAACGTCTCAAACCCAAGCGCGAAAAAAGCTACTATTTTAGCAGGTTTGAGCTAAGGAGGCCCCATGGAAAAGTCACTGGCGCTGGCACTACCCGATCACCCCGGATCGGCACCTCACGACCGCGAAGGGCCTTTCGGTCACGTGCATAGAGCCGCCCGTGGGTTCCGACACGTGGGTGTTTGAATGCGACGATCGGCTCTTGTGCGTGGATGCCGGCTACAGCCTCACGGCGACAGAGCTCGAGCGGATTCTTCGCGACCTCTACCCCCAGTGGGACCAGGTGCGCAAGGAGCTCATGCTGACTCACGGCGACACAGACCACGTGGGCGCGTGCAACGCCTTTGGCTGCGTGTATGCCTCGGGCAGGACCATCGATGGATTCACCTTTGAGTCCATGGGGATCGTGAACTGGCGCAAACAAAACCTGTTTTCGTTTCCCTACGCCCGCATTGGCAGCGTGCTGTCGAGCTACCGCACCCCGGACCTCTCGCGCATGGTCTGCCTCGGCGAGCCCAGCCCTTTGGGCGAGCAAGAAGGGCTGCTTGAGCGCATCGACACGCTGGAGATCGCGCCGCTTACCTTTGGCGAGGGAGAATCTGTCGGAATCTCATCTGGCGAGGGCTGTTCTGCTGGAATCTCGTCTGGTGAGGCTCGTCAAACGGGATTTCGGCAGATTCGTCCTCGCGAAATGAGATTCCGAAGGAACATACCTCGCGAACCGCAATTCCAGCAGATGGCTCGTGTTTATCCGCCAGAAGCGTCTCATGCATTGGATGCAAACTAGATGCGCAAGAGAGGCATACGCCGACGCCGATTGAAACAAAGGCCTTGGGCTTATCCCCCACCGTGAGTTTTGCGCAGGCGCCTGGCGTGGCGTGGACTCTGGGGACTTGGCCCTTTTGGCCACTTTACACACGCTGGCGGAAGCAGGCCGCCATGGGCCGCTTCCACCAGCACTGCCTACCCCCAGCTCGTGACAGGGGTGACAGGGGGACGGGGGAACTGTCACGTTTCCCCCGGACAGGTGACAGGGGGACGGGGGAACTGTCACATTACTCGGCGCGTTCGCACACGACGGCCACGCGCTTGCCGCAGAAGGCCACGCCCCACCGCACGAGCCCCGCGCCAGCGAGACCGTGGCCGTATTCGAGCCGCACGGCCTGCGCAAGCGCCACGTTACGGGCACAGACGGCGAGAGACTCGTCGTCCTTTGCGTCCTTGTCGAGCTTAAGCTCCATGGCATGGGCCGCGAGCCGTGCCGCCTCGTCTGGCAACGGCTCCAGCAGCACGTCGCATCGACCGTCGCCGCTCTCTCGGTTGGAAATAGCCGGCCGGTAGCCCGGCACTTCGTAGAGAAGCGCCAGGAGCAGCACGTGATACCCCGCCTCGTCTACGAGGTCGTGATAAGAGGCCGAGTCGAGCAGGATGCGGCGCAGCGCCTCTTGCACGGCAGGGGCATCGCCCGCCGCGACTGCCCGGTGAAGGTCGGCGAGCCGCTGAGTTGAGCCCGCCAGACGCGTCGCGCGGGCGAGAAGTTCCTTCTGGTACAGCTTTTCCACCTCAAGGTTGGGGATGTAGAGCTCGCGCGGCATGACGTCGTCGTTCGGGCGCCCCGTGTCCCTCGTGGTCACGTAGCCCGCCTGATACAGCTGCGCCCACACGGCCTCGGGGTTGTTTGCCAAGTCGTCAAAGACGGTTCGTAGGTCCAGGGGCTTCGCCACCATGCCCCCGCTCGCGAGCGTCGCCAGCTCAGCCGTCTGCTCTTCCCCGGCGTGCCGGATGAGGTCTACCACGATGCCGTTGCGGCTCGTGTTGGTCCAGTAGGGCTGGGCGGTGCCCGTTTGCAGGTAGTTGAGCACCGACCACGGGTTGTACACATCGGTTAGACCAAAGCGGTAGCCGTCGTACCAGGCGGCCATCTCGGCCACGCCGTCTGCCCTCGCAACGTAGTCGGCAAGCGCGTTTGCCTCGTCGGCCGTGAAGCCGATTGCCTCGGCGTGGTCCACGTCGAGGGTTGTGTCGAAGCGCACGTTGTTGAGCTCCGAGAAGATGAACTCCTGGCTCACGCGCAGCACGCCCGTGAGCGCCGCGCAGTAGAGGCTCGTCGTTCCCTTGAGCGCGTCCGAGAGCCAGGAGCGGTAGAAGTCGAGCATCTTGCCGCGAAAGCCGTGCTCGTGGGCGTCGTTGACCGGCGTGTCGTACTCGTCGATGAGGATGACCGTCTGCGCCTTGTGGTAGCGAGCCAAGAGCATGGAAAGCCACGCGAGGGATTTCTGCAGCTCGGCGGGGCGGGCCTCCCCCTCCGCGACGCGTGCAAAGCGCGCGACCTCGCCGCCCCTGAGCACGTGCTCCTCGGCGAGGTAGTAGTGCCTG
>CAJOGH010000151.1 GCA_905233865.1 uncultured Atopobiaceae bacterium | reverse complement strand
CCCGCCGGCCTCCGTCGCCCATCCGTCAAAGGTGTATCCCGTGCGCGCAAAGGCATTGGCGGTCAGGGGCACCGCCTCAGCGCCGTAGGTGAGGGCCTGCGGAGCCATCGTTCCCGTGGCGCCCGCGGCGTTGGCATTGAATACGACCGAATAGGGGTTGCCCTCCCACTGCGCGTACAGCACGTTGTCGTCCGGCGTCAGGCGATAGCTGGCCTCGGCCGCATAGGCCGTGCCGTCCCCTGCGGCAGTCGTGTTCCATCCCACAAAGTGAAAGCCCGGGCACACGAAGCCGCACGCGGCAGCCGGGACCGAGTCGTAGGTCAGGCCAGTCGTGGCCTCGGTCGAACCGGTGGCGGTCCTGCCCGTCGGCGCGTTGGCAACATATGACACGCTGTCGTCCTTTGCCTGCCACATGGCATAGAGCGTCGTCTGGGACGCAGCGGCAACCACCTCACCGCCGGCAAAGCTCGTGCCTGACCCGTCCGCGGCCGTGTTCCAGCCGGCAAAGGTGTAGCCGACCTCGTCGATGGGATAGCTCGCGCTGTCGGGCGCGGGCGTGGGCAGCACGGTGACGTCACCTGGGTGCGCGACGGCGGGAAGCGTAAAAGTCGCGTCGGCAAGCGAAGGCTTGAAGTCCTTGGCGTTGTCCTCGTAGTTGGTCGATAAGAGCACACTGGGTCCGGCCTCGACCACCGCGTCGCCGTAGGCCGGGTACAGGGTCACGTCGCCCTTAATGTCCACGGTCGTGTCAAGGACGCTGGCGGCGCGGCGCGCGGGGTCAGCCTCGCGGCTCCAGCCAAGGAAGCCCACGGGCGTGCCGCCCTCCTCGCGCGAGCGCATGTCCACGGGCACCGGCTCCAGGGGCACCTTGGAGTCCTCGACGTACTTGACGCCCGTGTTGAGCGCAGCGATCGGGTTGCCGTCGTAGTCGCGATAGGTGACCTGGTAGGCACTGATGTCCAGCCAGCGCGCGTAGAGGGTGAGCCCGTCCTGCGCGACGTTGTCGATCTCGACGCTCCAGGGACGCGTGAGCTCAGGGTCGGTGTACCAACCCGCAAACACGCGGCTCTTATCGTCCACGAGCTTTGCCTCGGGCTCGGTCACGTGGTTGCCGGAGCGCACGGTCACCGTGGCCGTCGTCGCGGTCTCGTCGTCGCCAAAGTGGCCGCCGTTGGCGTCAAAGGTCACGGTGTGGTTGACGGGCTCCCACCCGGCGTAGAGCGTGAGGTCGTGCTCGGGCATGCCGTCGGCAGCGACATCCACGATGAACGACGCGCTCTCGGGGTCCGAGGGGTTCTTTGCCGCCGCGAGGTCGGAGTACCAACCCTTGAACTCGTACAGCGCGCCCGCGTGAGAGCGCCGCGTGACGCCAACCTCGTAGTGGGGGTCGTACTTAGAGAGAGGCGCCTCATACATGACGCCGCTGGCGCCCGAGGGCACAGGCTTGCCCACGACACCTTCGCACTCCGCAAACGACAGCTTGTAGCTACGCCTGGTCATGAAGACCTCAAGGTCGTACACGCCGTCGCCGGTCACGTCCTTGATGTTGTACAGCTTCATGGGAACGCCCTCGGACGCCGTGACCTTTTGCAACCCACTGCCCTTGGTGGCATAGGCCCAGCGCTTGAAGCGGGTCGTGTCACCGATGTCGTTCAGAAGCCCGATGGCCCAGATGGACTCAAGGTTCACCTCGCCGTTGCCGCGGTCCATAAAGAGGCGATGGGTCACGGGGTTGCCGAAGGTCTTGGTCACGCCGCTGAGGGTGGCCTTCCTGGGACCCGTGCCGTCCGCGGACTCGTAGTAGTAGATGTAGTCCACGCGCTTGGTCATCTTGATGTTGCCCTTGGATCCGATGTACTGGATGTTTCCCTGGGCGCCATCGGCAAACGGACTCTGCGGGAACGTGCACTCGGCGCTGGAGTCAAAGTTGAACGCGATCCATGTTCCCGTTGAGCCCAGGCCATAGAACTCAAAGTAGTAGCGGAGCTTGTTGATGGCGCAGTTCTCCTCGCGCGTGGTCAGGTTGAACGCGATGTGCTGTGGGTCCCAGCACTCCGCGCTCATGCCCCACTTGGCGTAGTTGTTGTACGAGCTCGAGGCCTTCGTGTACGCGAGCAGGTAGGTGTTCGTGCTGGCGCCCGAGGGAAGAAGGTTCTTGTTTGCCAGGCGCGGCCTCACGCGGTCGCGGTTCCAGTAGATGTACTTGATCGCCGACCCGTCCGCGGCAATCGTCACCCGCGTGGCGTTGTTGGCGTCCGGGGCAGTGGTGTGCTTCTCGGTAAAGCCGAGGTTGGAGTCGTTTGCACCCAGGCGGTGGTACTTTGCGATCTTGTAGGTGTTCCACGCACTGTCGGGAATGGGGTCGCCCGTCTTGCCCACCGTGGTGCTGTTGCATATGGAGGAGTAGCGCGTGTAGACGCCCTCGCCGGGGCCGCCCTCGGGGCCCTCGACCATGTGGACGATGGTGTAAGGCGTGTCGGTGCGCGCCACCCACTTGGCGTGCAGGGTCTGCCCGCGCTCGAACGTGTACGTCGCGCCCTGGCCCTCGGCCGCGGCACAGGTGACGCTGCCGTCGTCGTTCACTGTCGCGGCGACGACCTGGGTGCCGCCGCCGTCTGGCTCGGTATACCAGCCGGCAAAGTCATAGCCGGGGTTCCAACCGTTGACCAGGTACTCGCCCGAAGCGATGAGGTCGGCCATGTCAACGTCAAAGAGCGGCGAGGTGGCGCCCTCGGGCAGGCTGCCAAAGACGCGTGGGACGCCGCTCACGCCCTCGCCTGTGTCCAGCGTGATCCAGCCACCTGCGGCGAGGATGGGATAGAGGGCCGTGTCCTCGGTGATGCCAGTCGCCGTGTCGCGGGCGCCAAACGTGCGCTCGTCCTCGGTCTCCCAGGCGACGAGCTTTACATTGCCCACGGCCTCGAACGGCTTGGGGTCAACAACGCTCAGGTCCACCTTGCCCTCGGCGTCGGTGACGAGGTCGGCCGCCACGTTGTCGCGCAGGTCGACGTTGGCCTTGGTTCCCTGGCGCAGGTAGACGTGCCAGCACGCGGTCCACGTGGGCACAACCTCGCGGCGATACAGGCTCACGTCGCGCATCGTGCCGCTGCCATCAGCGACCTGTGTGACCTCGGGTGTAAGGCCCGCGGTCAGGGCATCCATCTGTGCGGCGGTGAGCGCGCCGTTAAAGCAGCCCAGACCTGTGAGGCTCAAGGTAGGGTCGTCCTTGGCCACCCACTGGGCAAAGGTCATGTTGTGGTTCTCGGTGACTGGCTCGGGAGGATTGATGACCTCACCGGCATGCACAATGCGCTGCGCGACGACAGACGACACGCCCTCGCTCGCGCTCATGAAGGTGAGCTCGATGCGCTTTTCAGCGCGCTCCCCCGTGACGGGATACACAAGCGACGTCGCGGCATCGTCCGCCTGCGCGTACAGCTGTCCAGCCACGCTCGAGCGCAGCCGGCCAGCACCGGTC
>CAJOGH010000150.1 GCA_905233865.1 uncultured Atopobiaceae bacterium | reverse complement strand
AATTTCGTGCACGAACCCGAAAGAACTGCGTGATTATTTTCGAAAGCCGGGCTTGACTAAACACAGCCAAGCAGAGGCTCAAGTCCTTCGTCCTCGTGCGCGGCGTGCGCTACACCAAGACCAAGAAGTTCTGGACCAAGTCCTTCATGTCCTGGGCCGAGTCGCTCGCCCTCGACGACGAGGTCGACACCATCGTCTTCAGGCACAAGTTCGCCGCCGTCAGGAGGCAGCTCGAGGACCTCGAGCGCATCGACAGGGAGATAGACGAGGTCGTGGCCTCCAGGCCGGAGCTGGCGGCCATGGTCGCGCGCCTTACGTGCGTCCACGGGATCGGCAGGGTCACGGCCTTCTCGCTGGTGGCCGAGGTCTACGACTTCGGCCGCTTCCGCAGGGGGAGCGCCCTCGCCTCGTACCTGGGGCTCGTGCCGTCCGAGAGCTCGAGCGGCGAGAGGGTGGCGCGCGGCGGGATAACGAAGCTGGGCAACTCCCACCTCAGGCGGCTCCTCGTCGAGGCGGCCGGCTGCTACGGGGCGGGCGCCAACGTGGCGCGGGCGCAGCGCACCGACGTGTCCCCCGCCGTGGCCGCCAAGGCCGCGATGTGCAGGGACCGGCTCCTGAGGAGGCGGCAGGCGCTGAGGGAGAGGGGCGTCCCCGCCAACAAGGCCAAGGTCGCGATAGCGCGCGAGCTGGCCGAGTGGGTCTACCACATCATGGTGATGCCCGGCTAGAGGCTGCCGACGCGCGGCACGGCCGCGCTGGCATAGCCCTCCCCGGCCCCGCTGCCGCCGATGGCGCCGGGACGACCCGCGAGCCCCCTCTGCACAGCCCGCAAGGGCCGCGTGCGCGCACAGAATCGATCGCGAGCGACGATCGCACGAGCGGAAACCGTCCAGCCGAAGGCATCTCTTTGCGGCAACCAAGCCCCCAAGGGGCGGCGACCCGCGGATATGAGTCTTGACACGAGAGCTTGACGTTGGAAAGAACGTCGGGACGGCAGGCAGGACCAGGGAGGAAGAGGCCCCAGCCCGCAGACGTGCGGGGTGGGGCCTTCATGCCTATTGACACCGCCATCGGTCATATGAGGGGACGGTTCTGTGTGCACCACAGTACGGTGCACACAGAACCGTCCCCTGTGCTCTGAGGCTCTTATCGACCTGTCGAGAAGAGCCTGGAGTTGTCGCCCTTTCACCACCCCAGAGCGTCACTTCGAACAAGAGCTGCCTCAATTGCACCACATGACGTTCCGGGGTGGCAGCGGCAGGCCGCGAACGTCTGTGTGCACGTTCAATTATTTGCAGGGCCTGTGGCAAACTACCGCTCACGGTTTAGTTATGGCTTATCCCAATATATAGGTATGTTCTCAGCTACATATCAGATAAACTTGGGAATGTCGCAATGTAGGCTTAGTCTGTGTAGAGGGGATCTGCCATGGGTACCAAGTCGCCGTTTGCCAAGGTCGGAGCATTCGTTCTTTCGGCCACGATGATCTTGTCGTCCGTCCCGACTAACGCGCTTGCACAGTATCGTGATGCTGTGGCGCCCGCCGCCTCGAGTGCTGCGAGCGCCGTGCAGAGCCTCATACCCCAGACGCCACCGGGCCAGGGGCAGACACAACAACAGGATGAGGCTGCTGACCAGGGTCAGCAGCAAGACTCCACTGCCCAACCTCAGGTCTCCCTTGCGCCGCAGGCCAGCAGCTCCCCCTCTCTGCTGCCCCAGGCTGACGCAAAGAGCGTGCCCGCAGGAGCGGCAGGCATCCCGGGCTGGTCTTCGGGAAGCACCTACAGCACCTTCTACTATGGCAAGACGCAGTGGAAGGTGCTTTCCAACTCAGGGAACCCCCTCGCCCTGAGCAGCGACGTTTGGGCCATCGGAACCCCTGCGAGTGCGACGTCTACGAGCACTAATGCCGATGTGCCCGGCGTCAACACCTACCTTGCCTCTGTCGGCACCTATCCCGGGCTTCGCCCCGCGGGCTTCTACGATCAGGTGGATGCAGGCGGGACCCTGCGCGACGATGCGGACTACTTCACGCGCTCGCGCGTTGACATCTCGCAGCTTGGTACGCCGCGCGAGGAGGACGTCTACTATATTCGCGAGTCCGATGTGCCGGGATCAGAGACTGCCCGCTCCTTTGTCGAGGCGGGCAAGCTCACGCAGGACGAGTTCAACCTCGAAGGCGTGGACTGGTACACGGACGCCAACGGCACCCAGGTCTCCAACTATGCCGCCGATGCCATCTACTATTATGAGACCACGCCGTACGTGCAGGCAGACGTGTCGGCTGGCTTTGACAGTAACGTAGCCTACTACACCTTTAGCTATGTTGGTTCCGCCCCTGAGCTCAAGGTGGGCGAGGCCCAGAGCCCTGCCAGCGCCACCGTCCTCAAGGCCTACTACTATTGTGGTTACCACGTGCCTGCCTTTACCTCGTCCACGGTCGTAAGTGCCTCCTCGTCGCAGCGACTGGTGGCAGGTAGCGATGCCGCCAAGGGCGTCAGCTTCGCTTCTGACCTCGGAATCAGCGCGATGGAGAAGAAGGTGATTCTTCCTGGTGCGGACGGCGCGCTCTTCCGCACCCTTACCGATGCCGAGGTCGGCGCGACGGGCCTCAACACCGCGTCCAACCGCGTGGCCAACTTCGCAGGCTCGTCAACGCCGATGCCCTGGTGGTATGCGCCCGCAAGCACCACGAGCGCCGGCGCTGTGACTAAGACGGGCGCGACCACGAAGCCCATGCCCAAGAGCGGCGCCGTGTCTTCGCTTGTCGGCGTGCGCGCCGCCTTTACCCTGGACGGATCCAAGGTGGCGCTTGCCATAAACACCGACGCAGACATGAACGAGGCCACGGCTGCCGCGGTTGTCCCGGTGGCTACGACTAACACCTCAAAGTACAACCTCAAGTACATCGACGACGGCCTGGACGTCGGCTCTGCCAACGTCGTTCCCGTCGATGCCTCTGCCGGCACCTACAAGGTCGTCTGGGGCAACGCGAGCACCTATGGCGAGAATACCTACCTCTCCGCACTCGTCACAAGTGCGGACAACAAGACGGTGTACGGGTACGCCAAGTTGGCCCAGATCGACTCCGCTGCTTCCACGTCTGGCAACATGAACCTGGACATTTCCGGCATCATGGCAAACCTCCCCGCCGGTTGGAAGGTCCGCGTCATGTTGGAGGTTGACGACGGCACCACTGCCGGCACGGACGCCGTCAGCGCGCCAATGGACGCGTCGCTCGAAGGGACCGCAAAGGTCAACCTCAATGTAACCAAGGACGGGACGCCCTGGACTGACGGCGCCCCACAGGTGAGCCTCGTTGCCCAAGAGGAGTCAACCGACGCCGATGGCAACCCCACTGGCACCTACCAGACGATTCCGCAGGAGGCCTTCTCGAGCGTGGCGGTTGGCACCTATGACGTGTTCAGCACCGCAAACGGCAGCTCCGAGGATACCGGCATCGATGTCACGGTCTCGTC
>CAJOGH010000149.1 GCA_905233865.1 uncultured Atopobiaceae bacterium | reverse complement strand
CATCCTCGTGGTGCACGACGAGGTGGACCTGGAGCCCGGCGACGTGCGCGCGCGTTTTGGCGGCGGGCTCAACGCCCACAACGGCCTGCGCTCGCTCAAGAACAAGCTCGGCACCGACGCCTTCGGCCGCGTGCGCGTGGGCGTGGGTCGACCGCCCGGCAAGATGGACGTGGCAAGCTACGTGCTGCGCGAGCTCAAGGGCAGCTACCTGGACGAGTTCGCCCTGGACGCCCAGCTCGCGGCCGACGTCGTGGAGCGCGTGGTGGCAGGCGGCTACGACGAGTAACGTGCGTCCGCGCACGCGCCAGAAGTGGTCACTGGATTGACCTCAACTGTCGCGAATGGCCCCGACGGGCCGCCTTCCTGCCAGAAGTGGTCACTGGATTGACCCCAACTGTCGCTCCCGACATCCTCGCAGCGACAGCCAGCAAAAACGGGCCCCAGGGCAACAGCGCCCCGGGGCCCGTTTGGCAACAAGCTGCAGCCAGGCGGCCTACAGGTTCAGGTCGCCGCCGAAGATTTCGGTCGTGGGCTCGTTCACGTACACGTGGTGGATGGCCTCGGCCAGCTCGCGCGCCACGGAGATCTGCTTGATCTTGGTGCCCTCACGGTTGGCGGCGTAGCACGGCACGGTGTCGGTGACCAGGACCTCCTCGGTGGGGGCGTCGGTGAGACGCTGGATGGCCGGCTCGGTGAACAGGCCGTGGGTGGCGCACACGTAGATCTTGCCCGCGCCCATCTCCTTGAGCTTGACCACCGAACCGCAGAGCGTGCCCGCGGTGTCGATCATGTCGTCGTTGATGATGCAGGTCTTGCCCTCGATGTCACCGATGACGGCCATGACCTCGCTCACGTTGTGCTTAGGCCGGCCCTTGTGGGCGATGGCGAGCGAGCAGTTGAGCATGTCGGCGAGCTTCTTGGAGGCCTTGGCGCGGCCCACGTCGGGGGAGACGACCACGGTGTTGTTCCAGTCGAAGTTCTTGCTCTTGTAGTACTGGGCAAAGAGCTCGAGGGCGGTCAGGTGGGTCACGGGGATGTCAAAGAAGCCCTGGATCTGACCCTGGTGCAGGTCAAGCGTGATCACGCGGTCAACGCCGGCGGCCTCCATGAGGTTGGCCACGAGGCGGGCGGTGATGGGCTCGCGCGCGGCGGCCTTGCGGTCCTGGCGGGCGTAGCCATAGTGGGGGATGACGGCGGTGAAGGTGCGGCAGCTGGCGCGCGAGGCGGCGTCGGCGGCAATGAGGACCTCCATCAGCATGTCGTTGATGTTCTGGCCCACGACGGACTGGATGAAGAACACGTCGTCGCCGCGGACGGGCTCGTCAAAGCGGCAGTAGATCTCGCCGTTTGCGAACTTCTTGAGCACGAGCCCAGAGAGTTCCTGGTGCAGGACGTTTGCGATCTTGTGCGACAGCTCGGGATTGCCCGTGCCGGTAAAGAGGGCAATGGATTTCTCGACGTTCCTGGGGCGTGCCAGATCCTCGTACATTACAGTCCCTTCTCGATGCGCTCGCGGCGCAGCCTAGCATAGTCCTCGAGGTTGACCTGATCGTTTCGTTCCAGAGCAAGGGCGTTGTCGGGAACGTCCTTGGTGATGCAGCTTGAGGCACCCACCAGCGCGCCATCACCAATCTTGACGGGCGCCACCATCATAGTGTCGGAACCCACGAAGACGTTGTCGCCAATGACGGTGGGGCTCTTGTGGTAGCCGTCGTAGTTGCAGGTAATGGAGCCGGCGCCGATGTTGACGCCCTCGCCCATGGTGGTGTCGCCAATGTAGGAGAGGTGCGGCACCTTGGAGCCGCGGCCGATGGTGGAGTTCTTGATCTCCACGTGAGTGCCGGCCTTGGAGCCGTCCAGCAGGTGCGTGCCGGGGCGCAGATAGGCGCGCGGGCCGCAGGAGACCTCGTTGTCCATAACGGCGTCGACTCCCACGGTCTCGTCGACCGTGCAGGCGTTGCCCACCGTGCAGTTGGTCAGGCGGGTGTTGGGACCCACGACGCAGTCCTCGCCGATGGTGGTGGAGCCGTTGAGGAAGGTCATGGGGTAGATGGTGGTGTCGCGGCCCACGGTGACGTCAGGACCGGCCCACACGAGGTCGGGGTCGATCATCGTGACGCCGGCGGCCATGAGCTCCTCGTTGATGCGGCGCTGCATGACCTTGGAGGCGGCGGCAAGCTGGGAGCGAGAGTTGATGCCCAACAGCTCCGAGTCATCCTCGGCGCGCAGATAGGCCACCGGCTCGCCCTGGCCCACGAAGATGCCGACCATGTCGGTGAGGTAGTACTCGCCCTGGACGTTGTCGTTGCCAATGAGGTCCAGGCCGGCAGACAGGCGCCTGCCGCAGAAGCAGTAGATGCTGGAGTTGCACAGCGTGAGGCTCTCGCGCTGCTCCGGCGTGCAGTCCTTGTGCTCGATGATGGCCGTGACCTGACCCGCTGCGTCAACGTCCAGGCGGCCGTAGCCGGTGGGGTCGGCGGGTTCCATGGCAAGCACGGTACAGGCGTTGTGTGCCTCCGTGGCCGTGGCGATGAGGCTCGCGATGGTCTGTGGGCGCACGAGCGGGGAGTCTCCGGAGAGCACGACGGTGGGGCCGGAGAGCTCGCCCACGGCGTCGCGGACGCAGCGGACGGCGTGGCCGGTGCCCAGGCGCTCGGTCTGCTCGACGAACTCGACGCCCTCGGGCTCAAGGATGGAGCGGACCTCGTCGGCCCCGTTGCCGACCACGACGATGACGCGCTCGCAGCCAGCCTCCTTTGCGGAGCGGACGACCCAGGTCACGAGGGGGAGCCCCAGGAGCTTGTGGGTTACCTTGGCGTGCGCGGACTTCATGCGCGTACCCTCGCCTGCGGCGAGGACGATCGCGGTAGCGGGCATGGCGTATCCTCCATAAGGAACCGATGTTCACATGCGGAAGTAATTTTACGCTCGTTTGGGTCCAAGTCGAACATGTATTGGCGGCTGCGCAAAACTGTCGCAACCCGCGCGCCGCGCTTTGGGTACTATAGACACCGCGGAGGGGCAAAGACGCCCTGACGCATCCTTGGGGTATCGTCCAATGGTTAGGACTCGGGTTTTTGGTGCCTGCAATGAGGGTTCGAATCCTTCTACCCCAGCCACACGTAAGGACCCTCGCATGTCATGTGCGAGGGCCTTTTTCTTTGCCGACAAGAGCAGGGGTCTCCGGCTTCCCTCAGCTCTGGCGCCCGCTGGGCATGTTGCCCAGGAGCGTTCGGCACCCGATGCCTTCGGCGCAGGCGGCAGGCTGCGGAACTCGGGCCGCAAAGAGCGCGGCCCTCAAACAGTCCTCGCCTCCCGCCGCCTGCGCCTGTCGGCATCTGCCTCACCGGGCTCCTGGACCAACATGCCCAAGCGGGCGTCCGTGGCAGGCGAGCACTTCGCTCTTATCGATCGCAAGCGAAGCCTGAGCCATGTGAACCCTCACCTGCACACTGTGCACGTCGTACAACCGATTTGGCTGTGGGACCTGCACACTG
>CAJOGH010000148.1 GCA_905233865.1 uncultured Atopobiaceae bacterium | reverse complement strand
GTCCGGTGCGGAGGGCTCGCATTCGTCATTGCGGCGATCGTGTTCATGTCCTTCTGCCAGCTGGGCTTCTTTCCCCTTAGTGGCGTCGTGGGACACTCGGTCTTCCTTATCCTGCTCTTGGCGCCTGTCCTTATGGGATCGGTTGCGTTTGGCCCAATCTTGGGCGGCATCATCGGCCTGTTTGGCGGTGCTATTGCCTTCTATCACGCCAACAACTATCCGCTTGATTTCCTCGAGGCCTACTACTTCACGTCTCCGCTAAGCAGCATCGCGATGTTTGGTGGCGTGGCTGTCGTTGCGGGGCTCCTGTTTGACCTTGCGCTGAGGCGCAGGCCGTCCGGCATTCGTCGCGCCGCGCGCATCACGTTGGTGAGCCTCGTCGCGTCCTTGCTGGCAAGCGCCATCTCGTTCGTGTGCATGCTCAACATCGCTGGGGGCTTTGAGCTGTACAGGCTCGCAGAGGCGTTCTTTGGTCTTGACCTATGGGGGAGTCTGCTGCAGGCTCTTATCGACGGGGTCCTCGTGGCAGCCGCGTGTCTCCTGACCGACCTGCTCGTGCGCAAGACCATCGAGCGTGGCACCGACCGCAAGCTGTATCCGGTGTTTCGCAACTTCCTCGCCCTAGTGTCTGTGGTTGTGTTCATGACCACGGGCGCCGTCATCTTTATGTCCGCCACCGTATCCGACCTCAACAATGCGGCGGAGGACATGAATGGTGACCTTGAGTACCTGCAACTGCAGATGAATGGCCAGCCTGACGTTGACGTGCAACTGCTCCTTGGCAACTTTAGCGCCCAGAGGGATGGTGCCGCGTTTGCCGTCGACCCCTGGGGTGTCGTCGTCGCGTCTAACAACAGCGAGAAGTTCGGTGTGGGGACATCGGTCCTCAACGACATCGGCGAGGGAGACTACTATGGCGAGGAGGGCGCAGTCAATGTTGCCCTTGACTACTACTCGTCAGGCAGGGAGTCTCTCATCTCCATCCCAGACAGCGACGACGAGCAGGGCCTTACGATGACACCCGCCCTGTTGGGTTTGAGGAAGTGCAAGTCCGGCTACGTGGGCCTGTATCGAACGGCAGACATCATCTTTGCCAACCGCTTCGGCACCATGGTGTCACTGGGTGCGCTGGCGTTCGTGCTCGTGTCCGCCATAGCCATTCTTGCCTCCATCCTCGTGCGCCGCCTCATAGTCAGGCGCATCGACCAAGCAAACGAATCCCTGGCCAAGATCACGGAAGGCGACCTTGCCGAGCGGGTGCCCGCCCAGGACACACGAGAGTTCACCTCGCTTGCCGACGGCATCAACACCACCGTCGTGGCGCTTGGCAACATGATTGACGAGGTGGAGCGGCGCAACGAGCAGGACCTTGCCACCGCCAAGACCATCCAGGAGTCCTCGCTTCCTACGGTGTTCCCGCCCTTCCCTGACATCCATGCGTTTGACATCTTTGCCTCGATGAGGACGGCGCGGGAGGTCGGCGGAGACTTCTATGACTTCTTCCTCATAGATGACACGACGAAGGTCGGCTTTGTCATGGCCGATGTCTCGGGCAAGGGCATTCCCGCAGCCCTGTTCATGATGGCCGCCCGCAGCGAGCTGCGCAACTACATGGAGGCCGGCCTGCCGCTTGACGAGGCGGTCTTGTCGGCCAATCATCAGCTCTGCCTTGGCAATGACGCGGGTATGTTCGTTACCTGCTGGGTGGGCGTCCTTGACTACGCGACGGGTGAGCTGGACTACGTCAACGGTGGCCACAACCCTCCGCTGCTCATGCACGACGGCGCCTGGAGCTGGCTGAGGGAGACCTCTGGCCTGCCGCTTGGCACCTTTGACGGCCTGCCATATGAGCCTCACTCTATGCGCCTCGAGCCTGGCGACACCATCTTCACCTACACCGACGGCGTCACCGAGGCCATGAACGTTGACGACGAGCTGTATGGCGACGAGCGGCTCGAGGCGGTGCTCGGGCCGTGCGCGGAGATGGATCCGCGCAGCATTGACGAGGCGGTCCATCTCGACGTCGAAAACTACACCAAGGGCGCAGAGCAGTCCGACGACATCACGATGCTGACCTTGAGGTTCGTTGCGCCCGAGGGCCAGAAGAGCGGGGAAGCCGACACGGCAGGGGAGGGGATGTAGCATGTCCCAGAGAGACGTCGCCATGCCAAAGCGCATCGCTTGGACCTGTTTCTTGGCCATCTCGTGCGCACTCTGCCTTCTTTTGTGCGCCTGCTCTGACCTCACTAGTGACCAACAAGTCGTGGACTATGCAAGAAAGTACGCGACCGTCCGAACCGAGCTTGACATGTCAGACGCCTGTGTGGTTCACAGCGTTCCCGACGCGGTCGTCAGTGTGAGTTCCCTAGGTGTCACGGAGAGCGAAGGCGTCAAGACGATCAGGCTCGAACCCTCGGTGGTCTCGGACACCATGGCCTCGTGGTCGCAGGAGGAGTGGTCCAAGAACTGGGACGACCTCTACTTCAACCTTAGCGCCCACTTCCAGGTCGTCTGCAAGCAGGCGCACGAGTATAGTGATCTACCCGCACATTACACGCTCAGCAGCCCTGACTACATGGTCGTGTACGACGAGAGCCATGGGCGCGGATTTGTCGTCTCGTCGGACGGCGTGTACCGTAAGACCGATGATCCAGAGGAGCCCATGGGTGAGGCACTGGTGAGGGGCGAGAAGAGCGGCGAGCGGTAAGGGTGTGCCTAGTTCCGACGTGGCTCCCAGTCGCGCCGCCGTCATTATTTAACTTTGATTTCGGGCACGTCTTTGATGGTAAAATCTGCCAGAGCCAACGTCAGAAAGGTGTTTCATGGCCAAGAGAGAACGACAGGTTATTGGCGTCGACGACCGGGTCTCGCCCGCGCGTGCCATCCCGCTGGGCATCCAGCACATGATGAGCATGTTTGGGTCCACGGTACTCGTCCCGGCGCTTACCGGCCTCAACCCCAACATCGCCATCATGTGCTCCGGCATCGGCACCATCATCTACCTGATCCTTACCAAGAACCGCATTCCCAGCTACCTCGGCAGCTCGTTTGCCTTTATCAGTCCCATCCTGGCGGCTAAGTTAGCCACGGGAGGGTCGCTCCAGACGGCGCTCTCTGGCGTCGTGGTCGCAGGCCTCGTCTACTTCGTGGTGGCCGGCATCATCGCTGCCATCGGCACCGACTGGCTCGACAAGATCCTGCCACCCGTGCTCGTGGCCTCGGTCATGATCGTCATCGGTGTGGGACTTTCCTCCACGGCGGTCAGCATGGCGCTTTACTCGTCCACGGAGGAGTTCGTGATGACCGGCGCCGTCGTGGCTGCCATCACGCTCATCTCGGCCGTGGTGTTCTCGTCGCTTGGTGGCCTCTTGGGCACGGTGCCCATTCTTTTGGCCATCATCGTGGGCTATGTGGTCTCAGCCGCCATGGGTCTCGTCGACTTCTCTGGTGTCGTCTCCGCCCCCTGGGTTGGCCTGCCTCCCATCCAGACGCCCACCTTTGACCCCGGT
>CAJOGH010000147.1 GCA_905233865.1 uncultured Atopobiaceae bacterium | reverse complement strand
GACGGCCGTGCGCTGATCGTCTACACCCGGGCCGACAAGAGCAAGCTCGTGCAGACCGCACGCGACCAGCTGGTGAGCCGCTCTATTGTGAGCAGCGCCTCGCAGGTGGACATCGTGGCGTGCACGAGTGCCGACGACGTGGTCAAGACGGTCGAGTGGTCGCGCTCCTACGGCACCATCCTCGTGGTGACTGAGATGTTCGGCGCCTCCGACCTGGACCCTTCGAGCAAGAACGGCTATCAGTACGCGCTGCTTGACGCGCTTGTGGCCGATGCCCGCCCGCAACCGGCGGCCCCCGCCGAGAGCGAGGACGCGGAAGGGGAGGGCGACGCCCCGGCTCCTGCGCCAGCCACGCCCGCCCGGCGCATCGTGCACGTCTCGGCAAACCTGCCCTATGACGTGGCCTGCTCTACGTCGGCTGACGCCACGCTCGCCTGCTTTGGCACGCACCGCCTGGCCGATGCCGGTGACGCGGACGTCACTGCAACGACGGCTACCTGGGAACCCACGCTCGCGGCGGCCCTGCGCATGGCCTTTGGCGAGAACGCGCCCATGGGCACCTGCCCGGTCACGGTGCCTTCCATAAACGACCAGCACACGTTTGACTCCCAGACCCTCTACCAGTTGGGAGCGGGCATCAAGGATTGGGGTGCGTGATGAGCACGGACCACGAGAGCATCTACGGTTCCAACAAGCCCCTGCTTGAGGAGGTCGCGTCCGAGGTCATGGACGAGATCCAGACGGTCCGCGAGCGGCTGCGCGCGGACACGGGCATCGACCCGGTGGAGCACTGCCTATACCGCATCAAGCGCGAGGCCTCCATGCGCGACAAGTGCGACCGCAAGGGCCTGCCGCAGACGACCCGCTCCGCGCTCGTGACCATCCATGACGCCATCGGCATCCGTGTGGTCTGCGCGTTTCGCAGTGACGTCTACGCCGTCCGCGACCACCTTGCCAGCCTTCCTGGCTTTGAGGTCACCCAGGAGAAGGACTTCATCCGCAATGCCAAGCCCAACGGCTACCGCAGCTACCACATGATCATGCGCACCTGCGACGGCCGCGTGCCGGCTGGCTGCGAGCCAGACCCGTCGGATGTGGACGCCGAGCCCGTGCGCGGCGTGTACCTGGAGATCCAGCTGCGTACCATCTCCATGGACACCTGGGCGGCCCTGGACCACCAGCTCCAGTACAAGCAGGAGATGGTAGGCAACGCCAAGCTCATATCGTCCGAGCTCAAGCGCTGTGCCGACGAGCTCGCCTCGACCGACCTATCTATGCAGGCCATCCGCGACATGATCGCGGACGCACGTAAGGAGACCGAATGAGCCGCATCCTGTTTGCCGAGGACACCGAGGACCTCAACCGCGCCGTCACGGCCGTGCTGACCCACGAGGGTCATGACGTGACCTCCGTTTTGGACGGCAACGCCGCAAGCGACGCGCTCTTGTCGTCCTCATTTGACGTCGTCATCCTCGACGTCATGATGCCGGGCAAGGACGGCCTAGAGGTGCTGCGCGACATGCGCGCCCAGGGCAACGTGACGCCCGTTATCATGCTGACCGCCAAGGTGGAGGTGGACGACCGCGTGGCCGGCCTGGAGGCGGGCGCCGACGACTACCTTCCCAAGCCCTTTGCCATGAAGGAGCTGCTCGCCCGCATCCGGTCCCTGGCGCGCCGCAACACCGACTATGGTGTGGGGAACGTGACGTTTTCCGACTTCACGCTCGTTGCCGAATCGCTTGAGCTTGCCTGCTCCAACTCCGTGCGCCTCTCCCGCGCCGAGTATGACTTGCTCAAGACCCTCGCTCTTAACCCGGGCCGTGCCATGGACGCCGACGTGCTGCTGAGCCGCGTCTGGGAGGGCGAGGAGGATGCCGACAAGAGCACGGTGGAGCTCTACATCCGCTACCTGCGGGGCAAGCTCGACGCCGTGAGCTCCAACGTCACGATTGCCGAGGTCGACGGCGGCTGGGTACTGCAGGAGGCGCGATGAACGCGCGCGGCATCAAGCGCCTGCGCCGCAAGTTCATCATCGTCGCGGGGTTGAGCTTCTTTACCGTCATCGTCATGACGGGGCTTCTGTCTGTGGTCTCCATCAACCGCTCGCTTGAGCGCCAGGCCGACATGGCCATCGAACGGATCCTCAGGTCGGGCGGCTCGTTCGCACCCGAGCCTGATGCGGATGCCGCCACGACCACGGCTGCCACGACGTCTGAGGCGGCCGAAGGCGTCGCTGCCAGCGAGGGGGAGGACACCGCCTCCGCGATGAGGAGCGATGACGGCCCGCAGGCCAGCGGCGAGAGCTCTGACAACGGCGAGAGCTCTGGCACTGACGGCAGATCGGACCGCAGCCACTTCACGCCTCGCTACTCCTTCCAAGACGTCATCCTCTCTGCCCTTGGTGTCGCGGACGTTGACAAGTTCTCCACCGAGTACCTGTACGGCGCGCGCTACTTTACCGTCTCCTTTGACAAGCAAGGCAACGTCACAGCCGTGAACACGAACAACGTATACTCCGTCTCGCCCGAGGAAGCAATCGAGTATGCCCAGGTCGCTGCCGATCCCAACACGACAACGGGGCTTGGGCAGGTCAACTCGTTCTACTACCGCGAGGGCGCCACCTCGGACGGCTCCATGGTGGTCTTCCTGGACTGCACGTCTGCCATGCTCATCGCCAGCGAGGTTCTACATCTGCCTCATCAGCCTGACCATCACGCTCTTTGTGGTTGCGATCTTCTCGTCGCGCGCCATCCGGCCCGAGGTGGAGAGCGCGCGCCGCCAGCAGCAGTTCATCACCAACGCGAGCCACGAGCTCAAGACGCCACTTGCCGTCATTCGTGCCAACACCGAGGTCACGGAGATGATGAGCGGACAGACCGAGTGGACCACCTCCACAATGCGCCAGGTGGACCGTATGGACGGGCTCATTCAGAACCTCGTGATGATCGCGCGCGCCAGCGAGTCGGAGAGTGCCGATGACGCTGTCATGAAGATCGACGCAGCCGAGGTCGTGCGTGCCTCAGTGGAGCCCTTTGGGTCGCTGGCGTCGCAGAGCGGTCTTGAGCTCACTTGCGAGGCTGACGGCCCCATTCCGCTTGACGGCACCGCGAGCTCCGTGCAGCAGCTGGTCACGCTCCTGGTGGACAACGCCATCAAGTACTGCGACGAGGGCGGGCACGTGCGCGTGGAGGCCACGCCTCGGGCGCGCGGTGGTGTGGTCATCAACGTGAGCAACTCGTACGCGGAAGGGGAGGGCATGAACCTCGACCGGTTCTTTGACCGCTTCTACCGCGAGGACGAGGCCCACTCCAACCAGAAGGGCTACGGCATCGGCCTGTCCGTGGTGGAGAGCATCGCCAAGCGCTACAAGGGCTCGGTCAAGGTGGGCTGGGCCAGTGGCGACATCACCTTCACCTGCGTTCTCAAGCGCCACACGTAGGGCCGCATCGCCCAAAGGCGTGCACTCAGGCCGATTTCGTGCAAATTTGCACGATTTCCGCCTCGGTGCACGTCCAAGCTTGTCCTCCGCACGGCCTGTGCGAGGAGAGTGCTAGAGAAACCGCAGGTAGACGATGTGCTCCTTCCTCAGGCTCTTGTCGACAAGAGCTTGGGGACGTGCACTCAGGCCGATTTCGTGCAAATTTGCATGATTTCCGCCTCGGTGCACGTCCAACCGATTGGTCAGACCCAGTCGATTGAGGCCATCTCTCGTATCAACCTCAAGCGCCTTTGCATGGTTCGTTGGCTGGGCGGTTGTCGGCGGATGCCGAGCGCCTTGAGTAGATATCCGGCCTTTTTGCAGATGGTGGGAAACGAGTTGATGTCATAGCCTGTCATGGACACTACGCGAATGCCGAGGTCATTGAGTACGGTTCTGCGGTCAAGCGTGTGAGAGAGGTCCTTGCTTGACCCGTGGTGCGTCTTTGAGTCGTATTCCACTGCCAGATTTGCGTCTCTCCAGTAGAGGTCGCAGCTCAATCCCGTGCTGTTTAGGAACCGCACCTGCTCGTCATTAATGGTCACAGGGCCATTGATCTCTGGCACGGGGAGTGCAAACCCTCCTTGCGCGCGGGGTGCCGCCAGGGCAACGAACGTGCGAGACTCCATGCGTGAGGCGCTGTTGTCCTTTACGATTTTGAGCACCTGGCGGGCGATGGAGTCGCTGCCAAAGCCGTCCAAGGCATCAAGCATCTTGGCCATGCGTGCGACTGACGTGAGCGGCGCTATCTCGTACAGGCAATCGTCCATGTTAGGCCTCATGGTGAAGGTTCCGCAGAGTTCCAGCGCGAGCAGGCAGGCCTCGGCATAGCTAACCGTGCGAGACATCTGCGCAAAGAGCAGTTCGGGAGAGCACACATAGAGACCGGGCGTCCTTGCCTGCCAGATTGAGCCTTCGGGCAGGACTGACGAGCATACGTGACCCTGCGCCAGCTCCGTGCGCGGACGGTTCTTCCGGTCGTGAACCAGGACGTCAATCCGACTCTTGCTTTCGGAGACTCCGGGGAAGAGCTGACAGATGATCGCCCGACCAGGGCTTGTTCGTTTGAGGAGGGCGTTGGCTTCCGCTTTTCCCAAGGGCCTTGCCGAGCCAATTCCGCGTGCTTGTCGGCAACGGTATGCCCTCAACCAACGTAGGGCCATACGATGGGAGATGATCGCTTCGCCTTGCGTGGTCTTGCTCATGTTGCGCACCCCCTGTCAGTTCGTTTGAGACTGTTCTAGCAGACGGGTCAAACAGATTTGTCTATTCGCGCATACAACTACGTGTTAAAAAAGCAACCTTTTTGCGGGTTGGGGGTAACCTTTCTAAATTTAATATCTGGAATTCGCTGGTCAGGCGTTTGAAGATTGATGTCACTATTTGACGGAAGATTTTTGTTTGGGAATCGTCCTCACTACCCAAAGGCGTGCACTCAAGCCGATTTCGTGCAAATTTGCACGATTTCCGTCTCGGTGTACGTCCAAGCTTGTCCTCCGCACGGCCTGTGCGAGGGGAGTGCCGGAGAAACCGCAGCTAGACGAGGTGCTCCTTCCTCAGGCTCTTGTCGACAAGAGCATGGGGACGTGCACTCAGGCCGAGTTCGTGCAAATTTGCATGGTTTCCGCCTCGGTGCACGTCTGATAAGGCGCCGCAAATTTGTGAATTGTCAACAAATGTTACTAAATCACTGGTTTATCGATTTACCAGGCTGCCACTCATGTAGAATGTCCCCGCCTTAACGTAAGACGCAAGGAGAACCTATGCTCTACCCCTTCCTGACTCTTGAGGACGGTACCACGTTCTCGCACCAGGGCAAGCTCGAGGACGGCCGCTACGAGATCGTCATCGAGCGCGACGGCGACAGTTACGCCCGCGCCCTCTGCCACATCCCGTTTGATGGCTGGGATGAGGTCAACGGCTTTGACGACGGCGAGCTCGAGCTGCTCCGTCGCAGTCTTGACCTTCACTCTCACGTCGTGGAGCTCTAAAGAAAACATCACAGGCCCGGGTCCCGCCCCGGGCCTTCTTTTGTGCAAAATGTGGAGACGTCTCCACAAATGAAAGCCGGCCCCGGCCCTAGCGTGTTCTGGGTGTAACGACCAAGGGGAACGATCCCCAGACGAGCAACCGGGGGTGGGGCATATGGCAGCAACGTGCGCAGCACGCACGGCAGCCTCGTGCTCTCGCGATCGCACCGCTCGCCTGTGTGATTTCCCCGAGGTCATCGGTTCTGACTCCAGCGACCCGTCCTTATCGGCGGGCACCTGGAAGCAGCCCGTGTGTGGGGCTCGGCACTCGGGGGGTAGCGCCGACGCCCTGGCCAGGGGTGCACCCGCGCAGATGAGCGCGGGATCGGCGGCGACGCCCGTGGGGTGCGGGCGTCGCTGCCCGTCTGGCTGGTCTTTCGTCGCATACGCTTGCAAAGTGGTTTAAGCTAGGGGAGGCTTATTCTTTGGGCAAGCGGGAGCGCCGTTGGCATACGCAACCAGCATCGAGCACGCGATGGAGGCATACGCAGACTGCGTGTGGCGCGTCGCGTGTGCGCATCTGGGTCGCGGGGCCGACGCGGAGGATGCCTTCCAGGACGTCTTCGTGCGCTACGCGACCAAGGCCCCGGCCTTTGACAGTGCCGATCACGAGAAGGCCTGGCTCATCACCGTTGCCACAAACGTGTGTCGTGACCTGCTCCGACGTCGCAAGCGCGATGCTGTGGCAAGCGATCGCATCGAGGACGTGGCAAGCCAGGTGGGTGACCGGCATGACGACGGGGGCATCGAGAGCGCGGTCAACAACCAAGAGTCGCAGGCCGAGCGGCTCACGAACGCCATGCAGGAGATCGACCCCAAGTATCGCGAGGTTCTCTACCTCACGTATTACGAGAACATGCCCGCAGCGGACGTTGCCGCCACGCTGGGGGTTCCCACAAACACGGTCTACACGCGGCTCGCGCGTGGCCGGGAGAGGCTAAAGGAGGTGTTGGGACATGAGTAGTGCCGACGAGCGCGACTACCTCGCATACAAGGAGGCCGCCAATGATGCGGACCTGCGTGCGGCGTTCTCCGCACTCGATGACCTGCACGCTCCCGAGGCGCTTAAGTCCCGCGCCCTGGCCGCCGCCCTGGCCGCAGCTGGCCAGCCGGCCCCTACGAGCCAGCCTGACGAGGAGACCAAGCCCTACGACGTGGCCGCGAGCGAGACTATCCCGTTTGACGTTGGTGCCCAGCTGGCCGGAGACGCCATAGCGCCCGAGGCCGCGGCCGCCGCCGCGGTGACGACCATCGTCACGCCGGAGGACGTCGCTGCAGGAACTGAGGTCGCCCCCAAGCTCGAGCTCGTCGAGGGCGGCGCACCCCGTCACTCCAAGGAGCCCGTCAAGGGAGGGCGCCCCCGCTGGCAGCGTATTGTAGCGGTCGCTGCCTGCGCGGCTCTTGTCGCCAGTGTGGCAGGCGGTGGCGTCGCCTATGCCACGCCGTCGGCTGAGGTCACGTTTGGCTCTGACGACGGCTCGAGCGTCCAGGTGGACGTCAACCGGTTCGGTCACGTGCTCCGTGGCACGCCCACGGGTGACGATGCCGTCTTTGCCTGCGAGGGCCTTGGCATGAACTGCCGTCCCTTTGATGACGTGGCCTGCGACTTCATGGGTCGCAAGCATCGTGATGGCTCTGGTGACTGGCTTTCCACGGTCAAGATCCAGTCCGACGACGCTGGCCTCGTGCAGTCCATCAAGAACAAGATCTCTGAGGCTGAGGGTCGCATGGGCTGTGAGCACGGCCGGTTTCCCGTGTGGCGCGACGGCTTCGAGGAGCCACCCAACCACGGCAGGCCCGAGCATGCTGTGGTCATGCACCCCGACGGCCCGCACCAGGAGCCGGGCGATCAGCAGCCCGAACAGCAGCAGACCGCGCCCACGGCAACCGAGACCACCACGACGACCGTGGTGACGCAGACGCAGAACCAGACCATCACCTACGACGAGCCCCAGACGGAGCAGGTGGAGGAGAACCCGGAGCCTCAGTCGCTGCCAGAGGGAACGCCCCCGCATGACCAGCGCACCGTTGAGCCCGAGCGCCCCGAGCCCACCGCGCCCACGGAGCCCATCTTTGCCGAGCCCGTGCCCACGCCCACACCTACGCCCACGCCCGCTCCGGAGCCCGCCGAGCCCACCGCGCCAGTCCGCGTCGACGACCCCGAGGGCATCGTCGGCTAGCATTTTGATAATGGGGACAGGTACCATTATCAAAATGATAAAAGACGATATGCCCATCGTGGGGCAGACAGGAAAGGAAGCCCCTGCTTGTTGATCAAAGCCTTCTAGGCGCGTGGATTAACATCAGGAGTACCTAACCACCTGGCTGTCAGAGCCGCAAACAAGAAAGGGGCTTCCCAATGGGCAATTATACGACTTACGTAGGCCTGGACGTGCACGCGCGGTCGATCGAGGCGAGCGGCATCGACGTCGAGACGGGCGAGGAGTTCAGCCGCTCGTTCAGGGGCTGCCCCACCCCAGAGGACGTCGCCGAGTGGCTGGGGACGCTGCCCCAGCCGGTCCTCGCCGGCTACGAGTCGGGCTGCACCGGCTTCACGCTCGCTCGCGGGCTCAGGGCGAGCGGCCTCGACTGCGTCGTCATCGCCGTGTCGACCCTGCCGATGTCAACCCGCGACCGCAAGCGGAAGTGCGACAGGCTCGACGCCAGGGCGATACGCCGCGAGCTCGCGAACCCCGACTCCGGCTACAGCACCGTGTGGGTCCCCGACGAGAAGACGGAGGCCGAGCGCGACCTCGTGCGCTGCTACCGCACCGCCATCGACACCGCCAAGCACGCCAAGCAGAGGCTGGTCATGTTCCTGACCCGCCACGGCCACGTGTGGAGCGAGAGGACCCGGACGGGCAGGCCCAAGAAGGCCTGGACCCGGGACTTCGAGAAGTGGCTCGACTCCATCGAGCTGCCCCAGGAGTCGGCGAGGAGGGCGTTCGCCGCCTACCGCCGCCAGGTCCGCGACGCGTGCCAGGAGGTCAGGGAGCTCAAGGCCGAGGTGCGCGCGCTGGCGGCGCTGCCGGAGCACAAGCCCTACGTCGACGCGCTGGTGTGCCTGAAGGGCATGGACGTCGAGAACGCGGTCCTCTCCCTGGTGGAGATCGGCGACTTCGCCCGCTTCCCGTCGGGGCGCAAGGTCTCGTGCTGGCTGGGCACGGTGCCGACCGACGGCTCGAGCGGGGAGAGTGAGAAGCACGGCAGGATAACCAAGGCCGGCAACAGGTACCTCAGGCGGGCCCTGGTCGAGGGCTACTCCTCCGTCGCGGTGTGGGTCTCGGGGAAGAAGGTGGTGCCGAGGGGCGCCGAGGTCTCGCCCGCGTGCCAGTCGATCGCGGCGCGGGCCAACCAGAGGCTCCACGAGCGCTACGACCACCTGGCCCACGAGAGGCACAAGAACCCCAATAAGGCCAAGGTGGCCGTGGTGAACGAGCTCGTCCGCTGGATCTGGGTCATCGGGCTGCAGGTGCGGGCCGAGCTCGAGGGGGCGGCCGGCGCGTAGGCACGCCCCGCACATAGAGACATCCCATCCGCCCGGGGCGCGGACTCGAACAGGCACAGGCAACTCGCGGCTGTCCCGTGCATGCGCGGCATGCGACTAAAGACTTCCAGGAAAAGAAAAGCGACCCTGCCTGGCACAGAGAATCGAAATGTGGGCGGCCACGAGGCCGTATCCAAGGATATGAGAGTGAACCCGTTTGAGCGTCCGTTTGACGAGGGCCAAGCCCCGCACAGGATATGCGAGCATGTCTGGCCTCGGGCAGATTCGATGAGGCCTACCCCCGGGGTAGCTACCGGGGGTAGGCCGACCTGTGAAAAATCAACCTGGGAGACCTAGTTGACAGGACGATGGGCATATGAGGGAC
>CAJOGH010000146.1 GCA_905233865.1 uncultured Atopobiaceae bacterium | reverse complement strand
CAGCATGATGCCCCAGAAGTTCTGTCCTGTGTCGTAAGCCTTCAGCAGGGCGAGCAGGATGGCTGGAACGAATCCGATGGTTTGCAGATAGGGAACGAGGTTGAGGGCTCCGATGACGGCAAGCGGCAGGCCGAGCCTTTTGATGCTCTGGGTGGACTCTGATGTGCTCATGGGCGCTCCAGACGCGTTCGGTGCGGTTGACGGTGCCGCGCGAATGGCACGGCAGGCAGACAACCTACCACGAAGCCCCGCCCAAGGAAAGGGGTTATCTGTTGACTTTGGGCACATCCCCTCGCGCGCGCCCGCGTCCGTTAGAGTTGTCTGGTCTACACCGCGAGACGCCCGAACCGGCGCCATCGCTTGAGCTAAGGAGCACCCATGCGCATCGGATTTGACAGTGACCGTTACGTGGAGACCCAGGCGGAGCACATCCGCGAGCGCATCGGGCAGTTTGGCGGCAAGCTCTACCTGGAGTTTGGCGGCAAGATCTTTGACGACCACCATGCCTCGCGCGTCCTGCCGGGCTATGTGCCCGACAACAAGGTGCGCATGCTGCGCCAACTCTCCGACGAGGTCGAGATCGTCATCGTCGTGAACGCCAACGACATCGAGAGTGGCAAGCGCCGCAGCGACATCGGCATCACCTACGCCGAGGACGCCCGCCGCCTCATGGACATCTTCAAGAGCCTGGGCCTGTACGTGGGCAGCGTGTGCCTGACGCGCTTTGCGGGCCAGCCCGCCGCCGTCCACTTCCAGCAGATGCTCGAGGACGCCGGCGTGCGCGTGTGGCGCCACTACTCCATCGACGGCTATCCCGCCAACGTCGAGAAGATCCTCTCGGAGGACGGCTTTGGCAAGAACGACTACATCCAGACGACCAAGCCGCTCGTCGGGCCCAGGCTCGGGCAAGCTGGCCACCTGCCTGTCGCAGCTGTACAACGAGCACGTCCACGGCGTGCAGGCGGGCTATGCCAAGTTCGAGACCTTCCCCGTGTGGAACCTGGACCTGAACCACCCCGTGAACATCGCGTACGAGGCCGCCACCGCCGACCTTGACGACCGCAACATCATCGACCCCTTCCACCTGGCCGCCTATGACAAGGTGACGGTCAACTACAACCGCGACGTGGAGTCCTTCCCCGTCCTCAAGGCCATGCTCGACGGCATCATGGGCGAGAGCCCTTACCAGTCCCCCACCGACATGGGCGTGAACATGGTGGGCTTCTGCATCACCGACGACGAGGTCTGCCGCGAGGCAGGCAAGCGCGAGATCGTCCGCCGCTACTTCAACCAGGCCGAGTTCGTGCGCCGCACGGGCAACGGCAAGGAGGCCCTGGCCAAGCTCGAGATCATCATGAGCAAGGCCGGCGTTGACGTGGACCTCTCCCCCGCCCGCGCCGCCGCTCTGGAAAAGGAGGAGCGCACCGGTCGCCCCGCCGCCGCCATGGAGCTGCCGGACGGTACGCTCATTGTGGGCAAGACCAGCGAGATCATGGGTGCCGCCTCGACGCTTCTGCTCAAGAGCCTCAAGCACCTGGCCGGCGTGGACCAGGAGAAGTACATCGTGGGCGACGAGGCCCTGCAGCCCATCAACCGCCTGAAGACCGAGCTCATGCACTCGCGCAACCCGCGCCTGCACTCCGACGAGATGCTCATCGCGCTGTCCATCTCCAGCGCGACGAACCCGCTGGCCAAGCAGGCCATCGATGCTGCTGAGGGACTGCGTGGCTGCGACGCGTACTTCTCGGTCATCATCTCCGAGGCCGACCGCCGCGTGATGCGCGCGCTGGGCATCAACGTGTGCTGCGAGCCCAAGTACGAGCGCGAGGGTTTCTACCACAAGTAGGCGGGCCCTCCGTTTCCAAACAAAACCGCTCAAAACACGACACGTAGCCGCTATATACGGCTACGTGTCTGATTTTGTGTGCCTTACACAAAGCAACCGCTCAAAATCCGACACGTATCGTGAATATAGTGATACTCGTCGTATTTTGAGCGGTTTTGTGGTCGAGAAGAGCCGGCGGTGTGGCGGTACTTACGACAGGGCGGCGACGGCGGCGCGCAGCGCGTCCACGCGGTCGGTGGCCTCCCAGGTGAAGTCGGGATCCTCGCGGCCAAAGTGTCCATAGGCCGCCGTCTTCCTAAAGATGGGGCGACGCAGGCGAAGGTCGCGGATGATGGCGCCAGGGCGCAGGTCAAAGACCTGACGGACGGCATCCTCGATCACGCGGTCGTCAACGGTTCCCGTGCCCTTGGTGTCAACGAGGACGGAGAGCGGGTCGGCCACGCCGATGGCATAGGCGACCTGCACCTCGCAGGTGCGTGCCAGGCCGGCGGCGACGACGTTCTTGGCCACCCAGCGCGCGGCGTAGGCGCCAGAGCGGTCGACCTTGGTGCAGTCCTTGCCGCTGAAGGCACCGCCGCCGTGGCGACCCATGCCGCCATAGGTGTCAACGATGACCTTGCGGCCGGTCAGGCCCGTGTCGCCCATGGGGCCGCCGATCACAAAGCGGCCCGTCGGGTTTATGTAGAGCTTGGCCGCATCCCACACGATGCCTGCCTTGTCCAGGACGGGGGCGATGACGTGCTCGCGAACGTCGGCGCGGATCTGCTCCAGGTGCACGGCCTCGTCGTGCTGCGTGGAGACGACCACGCAGGTGACCTCCACGGGACGATCGTCCTCGTAGCGGACCGTGACCTGGGTCTTACCGTCAGGACGCAGGTAGGGCAGGGTGCCGTCATGGCGCACCTGGGCCAGGCGTTGGGCCAGGAGACTGGCGAGGTAGATGGGCATGGGCATGAGCGTGGGCGTCTCGTCCGTGGCATAGCCGAACATCATGCCCTGGTCGCCCGCGCCGATGCGCTCGACCTCCTCGGCGTCAGCACGCGAGTAGGTGCCGTCGACGCCCTGCGCGATGTCTGCTGACTGCTCGTGGATCATGTTGATGACGCCGCAGGTCTCGGCATCAAAGCCGTACTTCCCGCGGTTGTAGCCGATCTCGTCCACGACTTTGCGCGCTATGCGCTGAATGTCGACGTAGGCCTGGGTGCGAATCTCGCCCGCAATGACGATCGACCCGGTGGACACAAAGGTCTCGCAGGCGCACCGCACGTCAGCGAGGCAGGCGGGGTTGCCGTTGGGCGCCACGTAGCCCTGCTGCTCGAGCGCCGCCTCCTTTGCCAGGATGGCGTCAAGGATGGCATCGGAGATCTGATCGCAGATCTTGTCGGGGTGTCCCTCGGTCACAGACTCCGAGGTAAAGAGGTAGCTCTTGGAAGGCATGAGACTCCTAGCTGTCGTGGTCACGAGCATGAGTATACCCACAGAAGGTGGACAAAAAGGGCACATGGCGGGCCGACAGAAACTCACTATGCGCCACCGGCGATTCAGCTACAATACATCTATATATAGCTAAAACGCAGCAGGAGGAAATGTGAAGAAGGTATTTGCCATCTTCAGACGCGATGGTTTGCGCGTCCTCAAGAACCCCATAGCGGTCATCATCCTGGCGGCACTCTGTGTCCTGCCAAACCTGTACGCATGGGCAAACATCTACTCCAACTGGGACCCCTACTCCAACACGCAGGGGATCCGCGTCATCGTGGTCAACGAGGACGTGCCCGCCATCATCGAGGGCGTGGGCTCGGTGTGCGTGGGCGACTCCGTCGAGGAGGGCCTGCGAGAGAACGACAAGATCGGCTGGCAGTTCTACGACAGCCGCGACAAGGCCATCGACGACGTGAGCGCTGGCCGCGCGTATGCGACGATCATCATGCCCAGGAACTTCTCGACCACCCTCACGGGTGCCCTGCGCGGCAACGCCGAGCAGGCCAAGCTCGAGTACTACGTGAACGAGAAGGTCAGCGCCATCTCGCCCAAGGTGACCGACTCGGGCGCCGGCGCCGTGGAGAAGCAGATTAACGACACGTTCCTAGAGGTCGCGGGCAAGACCGTGGCCGAGCGCCTGGCAAACATGGCCGGCAACGCAAGCGCCGACATGAGCCTGTCCAGCGCGCGCGTGGCCGACGCCCTGGACAGCGCGGTCCGCGACATCGACGGGCTTCTGGGCACGCTTGAGCGCGCCCGTGACTCCGCGAGCGACGCGAGCTCCACCGTGAGCTCCGCCACCGAGAACCTCGACAACCTCGCCGGCCGCGCCACCCGTGCCTCAGACAGCCTGAGCGGCTCGCTTGACGCCATCGGCGGCTCTCGCGAGAGCGCCAACAGCCTGCTCACGCAGCTCAACGCCTCGCTTGCCAACGGCACGAGCACGCTGGCCAGTGTGAGCTCGAGCGCCGGCTACGACATCGCCCGCATTGCCACCGACGCCGGCTCTGCCAGCTCAAAGGTGAGCGGCGCGGCCAGCAGCCTGCGCAGCCCGTGACGCCGTGACCGAGGCCCGCAGCGCCCTGGAGGCCGTGCGCGCCGCCACCGACAACGAGCGCATCCTGGCACTCGTGGACGAGCTGGAGGGCAAGCTGGACGCGGTCACGGGCGCGGTGGATGCGCAGGAGGACAAGATCGACGGCGCCATTGCCACCGTCGAGGAGGCAGGCACCAAGGCCGCCAACGACGCGGCGGCCATCTCGTCCGCGGCCAGCGGGCTCAACGACGCCGTCGCCTCGGGCACCGACGCCCTCTCTAACACCAGCAACACGATAGTCAACGACACGTCGTCCAAGGTCAACGGCGCCTACGACGCGCTCGCCGGCGCCAGTGCGCGCCTGTCGGGCACCATGAGCGCCGCCGCTCCCCTGCTGGACCAGACCAAGGCCACGCTCGATCAGCTCTCTGACATCTGCGGTCAGACCAGCACCGCGGTCGACGGCACGCTGGGTGTGGCTCGCACCATGCGCGACCAGGTCGAGGGCCTCTCACACGACATCCGCACGACGGGACTGTCCGTCTCGGGCAAGGTCGTGGACGCCATCGCCAAGATCGAGCCCACCAACATCGGCGACCTCGCCAAGGAGCCGGTCCACCTGAACCAGATCAACCTGTTCCCGGTGGACACCTACGGCGCCGGTGTCACGCCGTTCTTCACCAGCGTCGGCCTGTGGATGGGAGGCTTCTTCCTCATTGCCATCATCAAGTTTGAGGTGGACAAGGAAGGCATCGGAGAGGTCCGTCCCTGGCTCATGCTGGTGCTGTGCCAGGTGCAGGCCATCGTCTGCGCCACCGGCGATCTGCTCATCGGCGTGCCGGTCAACAACGTGCCAGCCTTCTACCTGGCCTGCATGGTCGGCTCGTTCGTGTTCATGAACGTCATCTACAGCCTCTCGAGCGCCTTCAAGCACATCGGCAAGCTGCTGGCGTTGCTGCTCATCATCTTCCGGGTGCCGGGCTCGTCGGGCACCTACCCCATCGAGATGATGCCGGGCTTCTTCCGCGGAATCGAGCCGTGGCTGCCCTTCACCTACAGCAACGACGCGATCCGCGAGGCCATGGCCGGCTTCTACGACGGCCGCTTCTGGAACTGCCTGGGCATGCTGCTGCTGTTCCTCATTCCCGCCCTCCTCATTGGCATCGGCGCGCGTCGCCACCTGGTCAACATCAACACACTCTTTGACCGCCGCCTGCGCGACTCCCAGATGATGGTCTCCGAGCCCTACGACGCCGGTCACCGCCACGTGAGGGTCTCGTCCATCGTCAAGGCGCTCAACGCCAACAAGGAGTACCGTGAGATCCTCCGCCGCCGCACCGCCGCCTTTGAGCTTGCCTACCCCGTGCTCGTGCGCCGCGGCTTCATCTGCCTTCTGGTCATCCCCGCGGCCATCCTGGTCCTCATGCTCGTGCTCGACGCGGGCGTGGGCATGATCGGCCTATGGGTCCTGGTCATGGTTCTTATCGCCGCCTTCCTCATCTTCGTGGAGTACTTCCACGCGCAGGTCGAGGCCAACGAGGAGCTGTCATCCATGAGCCGCGAGGAGCTCTACGAGCTGCTTGACGACGAGATGCGCGGCGAGTTCTTGGCCTTCGCGCCCGTCGACGCCATCCTGGCAGCCAAGCGCTCCAAGCAGGGCGACAAGAGCCAGGAGGATGTGAGCGATCCCGACAAGACGGGGGTCATCGACACGAGGGGAGGTGGTCGCAAATGAGGAAGATACTCGACCTGATCCGTATGGATCTGCACACCATTGGCACCAACGTCATCGTGGGCGTCGTCGTCTTTGGCCTCATGGTCGTCCCCTCCATCTACGCCTGGTTCAACATCGCCGGCGGCTGGGACCCCTATGGCAACACCGGCTCGCTTCCCGTCGCCGTGGCCAACGCCGACGAGGGTTACGTGAGCGACGCCATGCCCCTGGCCGTGAACATCGGCGAGAAGGTGAGCTCGTCGCTTGTCACCAACGATGCCCTGGACTTTGAGGTCGTCACGCCCGACGAGGCCTACAAGGGCGTCGAGAGCGGCAAGTACTACGCCGCCTTTGTGATGCGCAGCGACTTTACCAAGTCGCTTATCGACAGCATCTCGACGCAGGAGCGCCCGACCATCGACTTCTACGTGAACCAGAAGAAGAACGCCATCGGCAGCATCGTGATGAACAAGGCCTCGGCCACCGTCCAGTCCAAGATCAACGAGACGCTGGTCAAGACCGTCGCTGAGGTAGGCTCTGCCGCGCTCAAGGGCGCCGAGTCCAGCGAGGCTGACGAGCGCCTGGCCAATGTGGCCCAGCAGCTCCGTGACGAGCTGAGCCGCTCCACCGGCACCATCCGCACGAGCGCCGCCAACGTGCGCTCCTACGGCGAGCTCATCGGGTCTGTCCGCTCGCTCGCCTCCAAGACCACCGACATGCTGCAGGACACGGCCAAGACGACCCTTGCCGACGACCTCCTGCAGCGCAGCACCGGCGGCATCGACGCCACCGACGGCGTGGTGGGCGACGCCACGCGCTCCGCCCTCGAGAGCCTGGGCGGCTCGCTGGGCGACAGCCTGAGTCAGGCAAAGGGTGCCATCGAGGGCGCCTACGACCAGATTTCCTCCAGCCACGCCTCCACGCGCGAGGGTCTCGAGCAGGCCCGCACCGCCGTAGAGAACGCGCTGGAGCGCACCCGTGCCATTGAGGACGCTGCCGGGACCGCAGCCGGCGTCTTTGACCAGGTGGCCGAGGTCGCCCAGGAGCTGGGGCTTTCGCACATCCACGACCGCGCCGCCGCCTCCGCCGAGCGCATGCACACCATCGCCGACTCCTGCGCGGGTGCACGCGAGCAGCTCCAGGGCGCCATCGACGACCTGGCTAGCGCCGTGGCCGACATCGACGCATCCAAGGAGGACGCC
>CAJOGH010000145.1:2332-5879 GCA_905233865.1 uncultured Atopobiaceae bacterium | reverse complement strand
CAGGTGAGCAGCATCTACGACGAGCTCATCGCCGTCGGCCTGCTGAAGGAGAACCCCACCGAGAGCGCCGTCGGGAGGGACAAGACCTGGGAGAAGGAGAAGGACCTGTCCTGGGACAAGAGCTACCAGTTCAAGTACGCGGTCGTGGGCAACTCCCGCCTGACGAACAAGAGCAACATGAGCGGCGTCTACCACAGGCGCTGGCACAGTGCGGACATGTACGACATCAAGAGCAACACCTTCGTCGGTCCCATGCAGCTCTTCTTCACCGAGACCTGGTACTGGGTCGGCCACGGCTGGCGCGTCGAGGCCAAGTTCCAGACGCCCGTCTTCTTCCAGTAAGCCAGAACGCGAGGGCGCGCCCCCGGCGCCCAGCGCACCACACGCACGACGGCCGCCGTCCGGACCAGCTCCGGGCGGCGGCCCCTTTTGTTCGCCGCTCGGGACCTCGTACCGCAGGGGGGTTCCAGTTTGTCACCCCCTTTCTTCCTCGGCGCGGGCGGTTTCCGCGCGCAAAACCAGTACAGTAGGGTGGGGCCAGGAGGCCCCACCCCCTCGAAAGGAGAAAGAGATGAAGCACACGGTCACGCGACGCGTCGCGACCGGGGCCCTGAGCGCGGTGCTCGCGCTCTCGTCCCTGCCCGCGCCCGCGATCGCCGAGGCGGCCGGCAGGGCCGCGCTCACGGCCCAGGCCGACCAGCATAGCGCCACGTTCAAGAACGGCGACGCCACGTTTGCCACCATCACCCAGACGGTCGGTAGCACGTGGAAGCTGCCCACGACCGAGCCCACGCGCGCGGGCTACGTGTTTGCCGGCTGGTACACGCAGGACGAGACCGGCGGCGTGCGCATCGCGTCCACGCTCGACGTCACGCTTGAGCAAGACACGACCCTCTACGCGCAGTATGCCAAGGTAGAGCCCTACTACGTGATCCGCGAGGACACGGACGACAACGGCAGCTTTGAGACCCTGCACTTCACGCGCGAGACACCCGCGTCGGATGCCACCTACTTCACGGCTTCGACCACCGAGACCTCCCACCCCTGGCGCGACGACGCCACGCGCGCCGTCACGACGCGCATCGTTATCGACCCGACCATGATGGGCGTCCAGCCGCGGTCGATGAGCTTCTACTTTGGCGAGTTCTCTGGCATCACGAGCGTCACGGGCATGGAGTACTTGGACACCTCGCGCGCCACGGACTTCAGCTACATGTTCTCCAACTGCAGCTCGCTGCCAAATATTGACGTCAAGAGCATAAACGTCACCTGCGCCACGACCTGCCAGGACATGTTCAAGGGTTGCACCACCCTCACGAGCGCTGACCTCTCCTCGTGGTACGCGCCGTCCCTCACGTCGGTGCGCGCCCTGTTCTATTACTGCTCTAACCTCCAGACGGTCAACCTCTCCGGCATGCAACTTCCGCAGGCCGTCTATGTGAACTACATGTTTGGCAACTGCACCAAGCTGCGCTCGGTCGACATCTCGGGCCTGCCGCTTTCGCGCATGCTCGCCTCGGCCAACATGTTCCGTGCCTGCGAGTCGCTTACGACGGTCTATTGCGCGCCAGACGCCACGCTCAACGTGTCGAGCAACACCGAGTACGGCAACACCTTTACCAACTGCAACAACCTCGTGGGCTCCGGCGGCGGCAAGACGTATCGCTGGACCGATACCAAGTCCACCGACAAGACCTACGCGCGCGCCGCCTCCGCGACACAGACGGGCTACTTCACGCCCATCGACGCCTCCAACTCGTTCACGATTCGCTATCACTACAACGACGGTGGCTTTGACATTGCCAAGTCGGTCACGTACATGAGCCATGCGACGTCGGGTTCCTGGACCAGCGTGAGCCTTGCGCCCTGGTCGCGTGAGGGCTTCATGCCCACCTCGTGGAACACCGCCCCGGACGGAACGGGGACGTCCTACGAGCTCGGGCTGGTGCTCTCTTCTGCCGATCAAGAGGCCGCGCTCAATGGGCAGGACCTCTACCTTCAGTGGGACCAGAACTCCTATTCGGTCGCGTTCGATAAGAACGGGGGCGCTGGCGAGGCTGCCGCCAAGGAGGGAGTCGGCTTCTCAGACCCGGTCACGCTCGACGACGGCAGCAGCCTGAGCAGGACCGGCTACACCTTCGCGGGCTGGGCGTCCACCGCGACGGCGACGGCTCCGGAGTACGCGACCACGCTGGGTAATATGACGCAGCAGGGGATGTGTGCGATCGACGGCTCGACCATCACGCTCTACGCCGTGTGGACGCCCAACGCCTATCCCGTGACCTTTGACGGCAACACGTCCCATGGCGGCACGTCGTACACGACGGCGCCCGAGGGCTTTGTCCTCAACGGAGACGGCTCGCTCACCAGGAACCAGACGTATGACGGCTCATGGGTGTTCCCCACAGACCCTGCGGCGGCCAACGGCGCGTTCGCGGGCTGGTACACGGCGCCCGAGGGCGGCACGCGCGTGAGCAGCCTTGCAGACGTTGACGTGACCGGGCCGACCACGCTCTATGCTCAGTATGCCAACAACGTTACCTTCTACGCGTACCTCACCGACACCACCGGAATGGGTGTCTATGACAGACTGACGTTCACGACCGACGAGGCCGCCGCCACCGCGGCGCCCAAGCACTACAGTTACTCGAACCTCTACGGCTTTAGTGAGTCGAACAAGCCTGGCTGGTATGCGGACCGCGGCTCGGTGACGACGGTTGAGTTTGACGCCAGCTTCAAGGAGGTGCAGCTCCGTAGCCTACATTCGTTCTTCCGCGAGTTCCCCAAGCTCAAGACCTTCATCAACCTCGAGTACTTTGACGTCAGTCGCGTGACCTCCTTTGACCAGATGTTCTACAACGACGATGCCATCACGAGCCTTGACCTCTCGTTCTGGGACACCTCCTGCGCGCTTTCTGTCTATCGCACCTTTGGCTACATGGACAACCTCACCAGCCTCAACATCTCGGGCTGGAACATGAACAACGTGACGTCCTTCTCGTACTTTGTGGGGTACTGCCCCAAGCTCTCCGACCTCAACATGACCGGCTGCGTGTGCGTCAAGCCGTGGCGCGCCCAGTACATGTTCGACTCTGACAACGCGCTTCCCTACGTTGACCTCTCAGGTTTCAACCTGCACGAGATGACGGGAACCGTCCAGTCCATGTTCGGCTCGTGCAAGTCACTCAAGACGATCCTGTGCAAGCCTGGCGACGGCTTCTTTAACGTCGAGACCGGCAAGGACATGTTCTACATCAACAATGCCCTTGTCGGCACGTACTACTCCAACTCGGGCACCAAGTACACGACGACGTTCGCGAGCAAGAACACCACCGACAACACCTATGGCCGCGCACGCTCTGCCTCGGTCGAGGGCTACCTCACGCCCCTCAACGCCAACGCGTCCTACACCATTACCTACCACGACGGCTTCACTGGTGCCGCACAGTCCGTCACCACGCCGCTCAAGAGCGTCTCTGGCTCCTACCCGTCGCTTGCCTGCGCGCTCTGGCAGCGCGAGGGCTACACGGCCACCAACTGGGCCGCC